>DASSNR010000072.1:0-14648 GCA_035687925.1 Gemmatimonadaceae bacterium
CGGTGACGGGGAAGGCGGAGGCGGGGGTGGGGGCGGGGTGAGCGAGCGATGACTGTGGAGCACGGCACGCAACCCGACTGCCAGTCACGAATCACGATTCTCGGATGACGACATCCACATCTCCTGTACGGGCCGACGGTGCCGCAGTATCGATCGAACCTTTCGTCGTCCGCAGGCCGCTGCTGATCCCTCCCATCGCGTTCGCGATGCTGCTCCTCGTGGCGGCGGCGTTCGCGATGCACTGGGGCGACGTCTCCGCAGGCGTGCTCCAGCCGGCGGTCGTGGACGCGGCGATCATCGTGGCGGTGGGAGTCGCCATCGCGATCTGGAACGCGCTCCAATCGACGCGGCTGCTCGTGCGCGACGATCGCATCGAGTCCGCCAATGGCTTCACGGGACGCGTGTTCGCCGTCCACCAGGCGGATGACATCGAGCTGTGCTACGTCTACCGAAAGACCGCCGGTCGCCGACGGATCGCGCGGGCCGCGCCCTGGACGGTACGCGTGGCATATCGCGATGGGCAGTACGATGACGTTGACGCCGCGGCGCAGAACACGAAGCGGCTGGTCGCGTACCTGGCGGACAGGCGTGTCCCGCGAGTCGATGCGCCTCCCGTGGACGATGAACAGTCCACGACGGACTGGGCGCGCACGACGGAGCGCACGGGACGAGGCACGCGGATCGTCACGCGCGTGTGTGCGCTCACGACCGCGATCATTGCCGCGGCGGGGACGCTCTATCTCGTACAGCAGCTGCAGGCGACGAGTCGGAGCTCGTCGTGGCCGACCGTTCCGGGGCGCGTCATCTACTCCACGGTCCGCGCCGATGGCCGTTCATCCCAATCGACCGTGTACACGCCCGAGGTCCGCTACCTGTATCGTGTCGGCGGGCGCACCTTCGAGGGGACGCACATCGCGTTCGGCGTGTACCGGACGACGGACGCCGATCTCGCACGCGACGTGAACGCGCACTACGCGGTCGGTACGACGGCGGCCGTGTACTACAATCCGGACAAGCCGAGCATGGCCGTCCTGCAGCTCAAGCCCGATCGCATGCGCTGGAGTGCGCTCATGCTCGCGGCGTGCATCCTGTGCCTCGGCTTGTACGGACTGTTCGTGCGAATTCCGCCGTACCGACAGCCTCCGGTGTAGACGCGCCCGCTCACTCCTCGCGCAACGCCACCACCGGATCCACCCGCGTCGCTCGCCACGCCGGCACCAGCGTCGCCACAAGCGCGACGCCGACGAGTAAGAACGCGACGGCGGTGAACGTCGCCGGATCGGTTGGCCGCACCGCGTAGAGCTGACTCGCGATCACCCTCGTGAGCGCGAACGCGCACACCAGTCCGAGTACCACGCCCAGGACGACGAGGAGCATCCCCTGCTTGAGCACGAGCCCAAGCACGTTGCGCTGCCCCGCGCCGAGCGCCATCCGGATCCCCATTTCCCGCGTGCGCTGCGTGACGGAGTACGACATGACGCCGTAGATCCCGACCGACGCGAGCAGCAGCGCAATGCCGGAGAACGTGCCGAGCAGGACCATCGAGAGGCGCCGCTGTCCCATGGAGTCGGAGACGAGCTCATCGAGTGTGCGCACGCGCGCCATGGGCTGGTCCTTGTCCACGGAGTGCACCGCATTGCGAATGGCGCTCACGTAGCGCATGGGATCGCCCGTGGTCCGGACGGCAATCGAAAGGTTCGCGAAGCCGCTCTGCTGCGCGTAGGGCAGATAGAGCTGGATGCGTGGGTCGGCGTCGAGCCCTTCGTGCTTCGTGTGCCCGACGACGCCGACGATCGTGATGTAGCGCGTGCTGTCGTTCGGCGTGTCGGGCCCGAACCAGAGTCGCTTGCCGATCGCGTCGCCTGGCGACTTGTAGAATCGCTTCACGAACTCCTCATCGATCACCGCGATCGGCTGCGGGCTCTCCGCGTCCTGCTGCGTGAAGATCCGTCCGGCGAGGAGCGGAACCTCGAGCGTTTGGAGGAAGCCGGGGCTGATGATGCGAATATCCCCCCACGGCCCGTTCCCATTCGGCGGAGGCTGGTACCCCTCGACGTGGAAGCTCCCCGTCGACCATCCGCCGCTGAACGGCATCACCGAGGTCGCCCCTGCCGCGCGCACGCCAGGTACCTGCGCGATGCTCGGGAGCACCGCGTCGAAGAACGCGCGCGTCGCCGTGTCCGACGGATACTTGGTGTGCGGGAGCGAGAGGTTGAACGTGAGGACGTTCTCCGGGTTGAACCCAGGATCGACACCCGAGAGGCGCGCGAAGCTCTTGATCAGCAATCCCGCGCCGGTGAGCAGCGTGAGCGCGAGCGCCACCTCGGCGACGATCAGGACGCGGCGCACGCGCTCGCCGCTCCGGTCGCCGGAGCCGCTGCGCCCTCCCTCGCGGAGCGTGCCCTGCACATCACCTCGGGACATCTGCACCGCCGGTGCGACGCCGAACAGCACACCCGTGACGAGGGAGATCACAACGGTGAAGAGCAACACCATACCATCGATCCGCAGATCCTCGACGCGCGGGATGTTGCTCGGGTTCACCGCGACGAGTGCACGCACGCTCCAATACGCGAGCGCGAGCCCGATCGCGCCGCCGATGAACGAGAGCGCAATGCTTTCCGTCAGAAGCTGCCGCACGAGATCCCATCGCTTGGCGCCGAGCGCCGTGCGGATGGCCACTTCTTTCGCGCGGCTCGCGGTGCGCGCAAGGAGGAGATTGGCGACGTTCGCGCAGGCGATGAGCAGCACGAAACCCACGGCACCCAGCAAGACGAGGAGCGCGGGTCGGATCTTGCCGGTTGCCAGCTCGTTGAGCGATGTGACCTTGAGCGACCAGTTCGGCGGAAAGTCGTCGGGATGATCGTGCTTGAGCTGCTCGCCGAACGCGCGCATGTCCCGCTGCGCCTGCGCGAGCGTCTCTCCGGGCTTGAGGCGCGCGGTGAGGTTGAGCCACTCGTTGGTGTATGTACCGGGCGCGAAGTTGTCCGGGGCGAGGGCGAGCGGCGTCCAGAGGTCGACGTCCGTGCTCCAGAAGTCGTGAAAGGACGGCGGCATCACGCCGACGACCGTATACGGCTCGGCGTTCAGCGAGATCGTCTTTCCGATCACGTTCCGCTCGCCGCCGAAGAGGCGTTTCCACAGTCCGTCGCTCAGCACGACGACATGGTTGCGTCCCGGTGCGTCCTCCTCGGGGAGTAGCGCGCGCCCGAGCGCGGCGGGCACACCCATCGTCGTGAAGTATTGTCCCGACGCGCGTGCGCCACGCAGCCGCACCGGATCACCGATCCCGGTGAGATTCGCGGCCCATGGGGCTTCGACCGCGACGCCATCGAAGAAGTGTGTCCTGTCTCGATAGTCGCGGAATCCGAGCGCCGAGACCGGCGCATCGAGCTTGAGCGACGGATAATGGTGCTGGATCGTGACGAGCCTGTCCGGCTGCTTGTAGGGAAGCGGCCTGAGCAGCACCGTGTTCACCACGGAGAAGATGGCCGTGTTGGCGCCGATGCCGAGTGCCAGCGTGAGCACCACGATCGCGGTGAACATCGGATTGCTCCGCAGCCGGCGAAGACTGTAGCGGATGTCGTTCAGCAGCGTGTCCATGGTGGGCCCCGATGCGTGGAAGGCTCTGTCATTCCGAAGTCCTCGACCCTACGAAGCGTGCCGTGATCGGTGACAAAGTGCCATCGGAACGACCGCAGCGGACTCGGTGCTAATTTGACAGCATACGCTCCCGGATGGTTTCCCACTCGGCGCATCGCCCGCCCTCTTCCCCTCAGCGCGTCCAGCCTGCATTAATAGGGCGCCGCACCACGTCAGTCGCTCTCGCACCGCCCCACCCGCTCGTGTGCGCCCGACAGCGCCGAGCACCACGGAGACCTCTATGCTGTCACGCCGGACATTCATTGGAGTTTCCTCGATGGCGCTCGCCGGCACCGCGTGCCGCGCCAACGGTGTCGCTGCGACTGTCGCCAACGCGCACGGCGGCAAGAGCGATGCGTCGCTCCCGCCATCCATCGCGGCGCTCACGTCAATGAAGGACCAGGCGACGCCGATCTCCGCCGACGAGCGCCGCGTGCGCATCGAGCGAGCGCGGCAGCGCATGCACGACCGCGGCATCGACGCGATCATGCTCACCGGCGGCACGTCGCTCGCCTACTTCACCGGGCTCCAGTGGGGGCTCAGCGAGCGGCTCCTTGCCCTGATTCTCCCCGCGAAAGCCGCGCCCTTCCTCGTCACGCCGAAGTTCGAGGAGTCCCGCGCCATGGAGCAGGTGAAGACGGGCCCGCTCGACACCGGCACCGACATCCTCACGTGGGAGGAGCACGAGAGCCCGTACGAGCTCGTCGCGCAGGGGATGAAGAAGCGCGGGCTCGCGAGCGGGCGGATGGGGATCGAGGAGACCGTGCGCTACGTCTTCAGCGACGGCGCCGCGCACGCGCTCCCCGCGCTCACGCTCACGAGTGCGACGCCCGTCACCGCCGGCTGTCGCATGATCAAGGACGAGCACGAGCTCACGCTCATGCGCATCGCGTCCGCCGCCACACTCAAGGCGTACGAGGCGGTGTACAAGGCGCTCAAGGAAGGGATGACGCAGGATGACGTTCGCCATCTCATCTCCGCCGCGTACGCGCGGCTGGGCTTCGACGGTGCAGCGAGCGTGCAGGTGGGGCCGTACACCGCGCTCCCGCACGGCTCGCGCACGCCGCAGACCGTACGCGAGGGGACGATCATCATGATCGACGACGGCTGCACCGTCGAAGGGTACAAGTCGGACATCACGCGCACCTTCGTGCTCGGCAAGGCATCGGATAAAATGAAGCAGGTGTTCGACATCGTGCACCAGGCGCAGACGGCCGCACTCGGCGTCGCGCGCCCCGGCGTGCCCGCGCAGGCCGTCGACGCGGCGGCGCGCGCCGTCATCACGAACGCCGGCTACGGGCCCGACTACAAGTACTTCTCGCACCGCCTGGGACACGGCATCGGGATGGACGGACACGAGTGGCCGTACCTCGTGCGCGGCGACACGCTCCCGCTCGAGCCCAACATGACGTTCAGCGACGAGCCGGGCATCTACATCCCCGGCGAGTTCGGCGTGCGACTGGAGGACGACATGCACATCACGCCGGATGGTGCGGAGCTGCTGACGCCGCAGAGTCCGTCACTCGAGGACCCCTTCGGGTCCGGGAGCGTGGCATAGTCCCCGCTACAACGCTCCGGGTATGACACGCCGCACGCTCCATTTCCGGGCTCGCACGCTGCAGGTATGTCGCCGGTAGGATCGCCCCACGTCACGATCGGTGATTACGCGATCATCGGCGACTGCCGCTCGGCGGCGCTGATCTCCCGCGAAGGCTCCATCGACTGGCTGTGCTGGCCGAGGTTCGATAGTCCGTCGCTCTTCGCCGCGATCCTCGACACACAAAAGGGCGGATGTTTCGCCGTTCGCCCGACCGGTCGATTCGCCTCCGAGCGCAAGTACGTCGGCAACACGAACGTGCTCGAGACGACGTTCCGCACGTCCACGGGCGTCGCGCGCTTGCTCGACCTCATGCCCGTGGCAAGCGAAGCGGAGAAGCGATGCGAGCTGTGGCCGCAGCATCAGATTCTGCGGCGCATCGAGTGCGTGGAGGGCGAGGTCGAGCTCGAGATCATCTGCGATCCGCGCCCGGAGTATGCGCGCATCGTGCCCCGCCTGCGGCGCCGCGGCGCACTCGGCATCTACTACGAGCACGATGGCTCGGTGCTCATCCTGCGCAGCGACATTCCGCTCGACCTCGTGAAGGACGCGTCCGAGGCGTGTGCTCGCGTCACGCTGCACGCTGGCGAGCGTCGCTACGTGTCGTTGGTCTTCAGCGACGCCGAGCCCGCCATCATCCCGTCGCTCGGTGCCGATGCCGAGCGCAAGATCGAGACGTCGCTCCGATGGTGGGAGCAGTGGGCGTCGCGCTGTACCTACGATGGCCCGTACCGCGCCGCCGTGTTGCGCAGCGCGCTCACGCTCAAGCTCATGGCGTACGCACCGTCCGGCGCGGTGGTCGCTGCGCCCACGACGTCGCTCCCCGAGCAGCTCGGCGGCGTCCGCAACTGGGACTACCGCTACTGCTGGCTGCGCGACACCTCGCTCACGCTGCAGGCGCTGTTCGACCTCGGCTATCTCACGGAAGCCGAGTCCTTCCTGTCATGGCTCCTCATCGCCACGCGCCTCACCTGGCCCGAGCTGCGCGTGCTGTACGATGTGTACGGACGCACGCACGTCCCCGAGCGCGAGCTCGAGTATCTCGCAGGGTTCGATGACTCGCGCCCGGTGCGCATCGGCAACGACGCGCGTGGCCAGCTGCAGCTCGACATCTACGGCGAGGTGATCGACTCCGTCTACCAGTTCGTGCGACGCGGCGGCCGGCTCGATCACGTGATCTCGCGCCGGCTCGTGGAGCTCGGCGACACGGTGTGCTCGTCGTGGCGCGAGCCGGACGAAGGGATCTGGGAGGGGCGCGCGGGACGCATGCAGCACACCTACTCGAAGGCGATGTGCTGGGTCGCGCTCGATCGCCTGATCAAGATGCACGACGAGCAGCACATCGCGGTGCCGGTCGAGCGATTCGCCGCAACGCGCCGCGAGATCGAGCAGGCGATCGAGCAACGCGGCTTCAATGAGGCGATGGGAAGCTACGTCAGTATCTTCGATGGCGACGATGTGGACGCGAGCCTGCTGCAGCTCGCGCGTCACTGCTACATCGATCCGTGCTCGCCGCGCATGCGCGGCACGTACAACGCGATCGAGAAGCGACTCGGCAAGAACGGATTGCTGTACCGCTACCTCGGCCGACTGGATGGATTGCCCCCGGGCGAGGGCGCGTTCGGGATCTGCAGCTTCTGGGCGGTGAGCGTGCGCGCGCTCCAGGGCGACGTGGATGGCGCCGCGCAGATGTTCGAGCGCGTGCTCTCCTTCGCGAACGACGTCGGGCTCTTCGCCGAGGAAATCGATCCCAACTCCGGCGAAGCGCTCGGCAACTTCCCTCAGGCGTTCACACACGTCGGGCTCATCGACGCAGCACTCACGCTGGCGAGCGCCGAGCGCGGCACCACACGTGAGCAGGAAGCCGAAGTCACGCAGCCCGCGGCCGGATCGACACAAGGCGACTCGAGAGTCTCATGATCATCAACGTTCCCGACATTCTACTCTGGGGATTCGTCGCGACCGTCGTGCTCACGACGGTGATGGCCGCCGCACAGCAGCTCGGCCTGTCGCGCATGAGCATCCCCTTCATCGTTGGCACGATGTTCACCGGCGACCGCGGCCGCGCGACGGCCGTCGGCTTCGCCGTGAACTTCGTGTACGGATGGGTGTTCGCTTTCATCTACGCGTACGCCTTCGAGAGCGTCAACTTCGCCTCGTGGTGGCTCGGCGGCTTCATCGGTGTCGTGCACGGTCTCGCGATCCTCGTGACGATCATGCCCATCCTCCCCAGCTTTCACCCACGCATGGCGAGCGAGGAGCGCGGCCCCGAACCCACCCGTGCCCTCGAGCCCCCCGGCTTCATGGCCCTCAACTACGGCCACCGGACCCCCATGATCACGCTCGTGGCACACGTGCTGTACGGGATGATTCTCGGGGGGTTCTATCATCTGAAGTGAGTCAGTGGGTCAGTGAGTCAGGAACGACTCGCTCAGTTGTCATCCGGGGCACCTGGTGTCATCCCGAGCGTGAGCGAGGGATCTACTCACCAGACCGAGATCCCTCGCTCACGCTCGGGATGACAATCGTACGAGCTTATTCTGACTCACTGACTCACTGACCCACTGACTCACTTCAGTATTGAAACCGATACGTCACCCCCGCGTCGAACCCCATCCCCTTGAACGTGTCGTCGCCGCCGACGTCGCCGAGGAAGCGGATCCAGCGGTAGCGCGTGCCGGCGGCGAGGCCGAATGCGCTGCTGAAGCGCCACTCGATCCCCGCACCGCCGGTGAAGCCGAAGCCGGTCACGAGTGCGACGCCGGACTGCGCATTGCCGCCGAGCAGGGCGCCGCTGCCGCCGCTCGTGCGGCGATCATCGATGCCGAGCGCGAAGCCGACGCCGCCGAGCATGTATGGCTCGAGATGCTGTGAGGGTTTGGTAAATGGGTAGATCTTGAGCGTGGTGAAGAGCGGAACGATGTAGCTCGAGACGGACTGTGTCGTCGAGTCGCCGCCGAAGCTCCCGGGCTGCGTGAGCAGCTGCGTGCGGCGCCACAGTCCCGCAGTCGTCTCGATCGCTAGGTGTTGATCGAGCCCTTTCTGGAAGTAGCCCTCGAAGGCCGGCGTGATCGAGTACGTGGCGCCCTGCGTCGCGTGCAGGTCCTGCACATTCCAGGTGCCGATCGAGAGTCCCGCGCCGCGGCGCGCGAGCTCGGCGCGATGTTCGGTCACGAGGATGCTCGTGCTGTCGCGATCGCGCGTGTCAGCATGCCGGGCGCCGGACCTCGAGCTGTCGGACGCGGTGCTGTCGGTCGTCTGCGCGCGACCAATGCGCGTCGTCATGCACAGAGCGCAGAGCGTTACGATGCCGCCGAGCAGCGCGCGCGTGTGTGAACGAGAGGTGGTCATATGCGATCTCCGTCGGATGTCGGGTACACGGGTTTGTGCGGGGCGTGAGCTGAAGAGCTCGGCCCAGCGGACGAATTCGACCGATGCGGTCGATCACCGCGTCCGGAGAAGGCAGATCGCGCGCCAGGTTCGGTGGTTGTTGGGCCAGCCGTAAATCGTTATGGCGTAACGTGTTACAGGATTCGTATCGATTGTGGGACGGTCAGGCGTCTGCACGCATCGTGACAGCGCGTATCGTTTTGTTGCAACGAGGCGTGGCAGAGAATGTCAACGCTCGCCGCTCACGACCACCTTCCCAACCGTCTCGTTCGACTCCAGCCGCTCGTGCGCGGCGCGGATCTCTTCGAGGGGGAAGACGCTGTCGACCACGGGACGCACGACGCCGCGTGCGAGTAGTGGGACCACCTGCGCCGCGAATGCGCGCGTTGCCGCGATCTTCTCCTCGAGGGGGCGTGAGCGCAGCGCGGTGCCGATGATGCGAAGGCGATTGCGCAGCACGACACCGAGATCGAGCTCCGTGGACGCGCCCGCCATCGTGCCGATGAGGATCAGTCGTCCGCGCGTGCTGAGCGTCGCGAGACTCGCGCTCACGTACGCGCCGCCGACGAGCTCGAGCACGATGTCCATCCCGTCACCATTACTCCATTCGCGTGCGCGCTCCATCAGCGGTCGAAGATCGCCGCCGAGCACGAGTCCGTCCTCGATGCCGTACTCCCGTGTGCGATCGATCTTCGCCGGCGTGCGTGATGTGCCGTAGGGGATCGCGCTCATCGCGCGCACGAGTTGCACCGCCGCGAGTCCGACGCCGCTCGCCACCGCGTGGATGAGCACGCGCTCCGATGTGCGGAGCTCGGCCTGCGTGACGAGCGCGTCGTGCGCGGTGATGAATGCTTCCGGCACGGCGGCCGCATCGGTCCATGACAAGCCGTCCGGAATCTCGGCGATCGTGCGCGCGTGCGTGACGAGATACTCCGCCTGCGCACCGCCGCCCACGAGCCCGAACACGCGCTGTCCCGTGCGCCAGCTACGCACGGCGGCGCCCAGCTCGACGATCTCGCCCGCGAACTCGATTCCCGGGATGTCGGCGGGCGAGCCGGGTGGTGCCGGGTAGCGTCCACGTCGCTGCAGCAGGTCCGCGCGATTGAGCGCCGATGCGTGTACGCGAACCAGCACTTCCTCGGCGCTCGGCGCCGGACGTGGAACGTCGCGGATCTCGAGCACATCGGGACCGCCGGACGTGGTGATGACTGCTGCGTTCATCGATGACCTCATCGTCGTTGTCGGTCGGATCAAGTGCGGCACGCCTCCCTTCTTGCGGCCCGAAAATGCACGACGTACGTTAGCCACGAATTTGAAGCGCGCCACGGCGGATCGGTTGTCGTCCACCCCTCCAGGTGACGCACAACGGTCCGCTTTTGTGTTTGGTCTGCTTCAACTGTCTGTCGCTGTTCCCTCCGACGAGCGTGGCTAGCCCGCCGGCATTCTCATCCTCATTCCCGATGTCTTCGGCAATAGGAGGTATACCATCTATGCGACAGGTCTGGTATGCAATTCACCGTTCACCAGGTGGCGGCCGATCGTCACCGCTGGGCACGCGGCTCCGCGCGCTCGGCGTGGCGGCGTGCGCTCTCGCGCTCGCGGCGTCATCGGCGCTGGCGCAAGGGGGTGTGGTGGCCGGTGTGGTCACCGATCCAGGGCAGAGCCCCATCGCGAGCGCGCAGGTCAGCGTCCGCGGCACGCGGTTGGGGTCGCTCACCGATGAAACGGGACACTTCCGCATCGCGGGTGTCTCGGGAAATACGGTCACACTGGATGTGCGCCGGCTCGGCTACCGTGGCGACACGGTAACGGTCAACGTCGGTGACACGAGCGTCCACATCACGCTCACTGCGAGCGCGATCAACCTCAACACCGTCGTGGTGACGGGCACGGCCACGGGCGCGCAGAAGCGCGAGATCGGAAACGCGGTCACCCAGATCGATGCGACGCGCGTTGCGAAAGTGGCGCCGATCCAGAGTCTCCAGCAGCTCATCAACGGCCGCGCACCCAATGTCGACATCATGCCGGCGACGGGAGAGGTCGGTACGGGCGCGAAGATCCGGGTACGCGGCACATCGAGCCTCGGCCTCGCGCAGACGCCGCTCATCTACATCGACGGCGTGCGGACCGACAATGATCAGTCGACGGGTCCGCCGAACCAGGCGTTCGGCTCCAGCACCATTTCGCGCTGGAACGACATCGATCCCGAGGACATCGAGCGGATCGAGATCATCAAGGGCCCCTCGGCGTCGACGCTGTACGGCACGGAGGCGTCCAACGGCGTGGTGAACATCATCACGAAGCACGGCGCCCCGGGCGAGACGCGCTACAGTCTGAACGTGCAGCAGGGGACGAACTTCTTCATGAACCCGGACGGGCGCTTCCCGACCAACTACAACATGGTCAACGGGCAGCTGATGTCGATCGACTACGCGCAGCTCAACAACCTGTACAAGCAGCACACGGGCGACAACATCTTCAACTACGGCCACCTGCAGAAGTTTCAGGGGAGCGCATCGGGCGGGACGGATCAGTTCCAGTACTACGTCTCGGCGGTGAACGAGTCCGATCGCGGGATCGAGCCGACCAATACGCTGCGACGCACCAGCGGGCGCGCGAACCTGGGTATCCAGCTCAGCCCACACGTCAAGGTCGATGCGAACCTGAACTTCCTCACCGGGAAGACCAACCTCAGCCCGGAAGCCGGCTACGGCGGGCGCATGTGGACGGTGTACAACATGGACCCCGCCAGCCTGTCCGACTCGCTCCAGTACGGCTTCTACAGCGGGATGCCGTGGGGGTACGACGAGGAATACCACCTCTTCCAGCGGATCAACCGCTTCACCGGCGGCTTCCACATTTCCCATGATCCCACGTCGTGGTTCTCCCAGCGGCTCAGCATCGGCGAAGACCAGGTGAACACATCCGACGTCGAGCTCTACTCTCGCATCGACTCGCTGTCCAAGTGGGGGTTCGATCCGGACAACTTGGGGCTTCGTGCCCAGACGGACAACGACCTCACCTTCCAGACCTTCGACTACGCAGCGACTGCGCGTGCGCATCTGACCAGCTCACTGACGGCTGCAACCTCGGTTGGCGCGCAGTACTATCGCACGCGCTCGGAGCCCACGAGCGTGTTCGGCGATCTGTTTCCCGCGCCAGGCGTCAGCTCGATCGATGCGACGATCCAGGATCGCGCGCCGAGCGAGGACATCGTCGAGAACGCGACGCTCGGCTACTACGTCCAGGAGCAGTTGGGCTGGAAGGACCGCCGGTACCTCACGCTCGCCGTGCGCTCGGACAAGAACAGCGCGTTCGGGAAGGACTTCGGCCGCGTCTACTACCCGAAGGCCAGCGCGTCGTGGGTTCTCAGCGACGAACCATTCTTCCACGTTCCCGTGTTCAGCTCGCTCCGCCTGCGCGCCGCGTACGGCGAGTCGGGCGAGCAACCCGATCAATTCGCAGCCACGCGTGCCTATGCGCCGGCAACGGGTCCGAACGATGCGGCCGCTGTGACACCGCTCTCGATCGGCAATCCAAACCTCGGTCCTGAGCGCGGCAAGGAGCTCGAGGCGGGGTTGGATGCCGGCCTGCTCAACGAGCGCGTCGCGCTCGAGTTCACGTACTACAACAAGCGCACGACGGACGCGATCCTGGAGGAACAGATCGCGCCCTCGGTCGGCTTCTCCGCCACGCAGTTCGTGAACGCCGGCGAGGTGCAGAACCATGGGGTCGAGCTGCTGGCCCGCGTGACACCGATTCAGAATAGCACGGTCACGTGGGATGCCTCGTTTACGTTCGCCTCGAACAACAACAAGATCACGAGGCTTGGCATCGCAGGCGAGAAGTGCATCTCGGCCGGCACATACGTGGAGAACTGCGAGGGTTATCCGGTCGGCTCGTGGTTCATGCAGCGCATCGTTTCGGCCGTCGATTCTTCCGGAACGGCGATCGACGTCAAGTGCGACAGCGCAGGCGTCGCCACCAGCTGCGCGAACGCTCCGGTCGAGTATTTCGGCAACAGCATTCCGAAGCACGAAGGATCGTTCACCTCGACAGTCACGTTGTGGGGGCGACTGAAGGTCTACGGGCTGCTGGACTTCCAGACGGGGCAGCAGAAGCTCAACGGCAACTACCGCCTCACCTGCTACTTCGAGCTGGGCGGCGAGTGCCGCGAGCGCTTCTTCCCGCAGGACTACGATCCGAAGCTCATCGCGGGGATCCAGAAGCGGCTTCCGGGCTACCTGATCCAGAACGCGAGCTTCGCGAAGCTGCGTGAGGTGTCGCTCTCGTACTCGGTGCCGGATCGGCTGGCGTCGAGAATCGGTGCACAGAGTGCCTCGCTGACGCTCGCGGGACACAACCTCCACACGTGGACGGACTATCCGGGGCTCGAGCCCGAGGCGGACTTCCTCGGCGGGAGCCGGAGCGGCAACGCGGCGTGGGAGCAGACCGCGGTCCCGCAACTCACGTCGTTCACGCTGGCCGTCAACCTGACCTTCTGATCGCTACCCCCTGACACGGGCACTGATGATGAAATTCCACATGCATGCATACACCGCTGGACGCATGACGCGCGGGGCGCCGCTGCTGGCGCTGACTGCTGCGCTCGTGCTGTCGATCGCGGCGTGCGACCACTTGCTGAACGTCGACGCGCCGAGCCGCGTACCGGCCGATCTGATCGAGGAGCCGCAGTACGCCCAGGTCCTCGTCAATGGCGCCGTCTCGGACTTCGACTGCGCCGCCGGCTCGTACGCGGTCATGAGTGGTGAGATGACCGACGAGCTGGAGGATGCCACGCTGACCGCCGCACGCTGGGTGTACGACCAGCGCAGCGTCCTGTCGAGCGAGACGCGCTATGCCCTCAACGACTGTGACGCGGAGGGCGTGTATACACCGCTCAACAAGGCGCGCGAGTCGGCGGACCACGTCCGGATGCTGTTGCAGGGATGGACCGACGCGGATGTGCCGGGGCGCGCAGCGCTCATGGCGACCATGGCCGCCTACGGGGCGTACTCGCGAATGCTCCTTGGCGAGATGTTCTGCTCATCCGTCATCTCCTACATCGACGCGGACCATAACATCGTGTACGGCGCGGAGCTGACGCCGACGCAGATGCTGCAGTCCGCAGATTCGATGTTCAGCATTGCGATCCAGGAAGCACAAGCCGCGAACGTCGATTCGATTACCAATCTCGCGCTCGTGGGACGAGCGCGAACGCGCCTCGACCTCGGTCGCGAGGCGGACGCACTGGCCGACGCGCAGCAGGTGCCGGCTGGCTTCACGTACGTATCCACGGCCTCGACCACGACCGGTCGGCGCAACAACCGCGTGTACGATGAAAGCAACGTGAAGTCCGTGTCCTCATCGGTCGCACCCGAGTTCCAGAATGTGACCTACAACGGGAAGCCGGATCCTCGCGTCAAGGCGGTGGCGACGGGCGACACCTCCACCACTGGCGTCATCGAGTGGGCGCAGCTGAAGTACCAGTCGGCGTCCGATCCCATCGTGATCGCGAGCTACAACGAGGCACAGCTGATGGTCGCGGAGGGTGATGTCGCCGCCGGCAACCCTGGTGCTGCCGTCACCATCATCGACAATCTCCATGCTGCAGCCGGGCTCGATCCGTACTCGGGTCCCACCGATGCGGCATCGGTGATGAATCAGGTGATCACGGAGCGGAGCCGCGAGCTCTGGCTGACCGGTGCGCGCATGGGCGATGTCCGCCGGTACCACCTTGCGCTGAGCCCCGCGCCCGGTACTGCGTTCCGGAACGGCGGCGTTTACGGCCCGGACGGTTCGACGGGCGTGGCGCCCGGTACGCCGGTCGGCATCAACAACGACCCGGGGCAGTTCTGCCTCAAGCTCCCCGACGCCGAGCGGCAGGCGAACCCGAACATTCCGTGACGGTGCGGTAAGTCGCGGGAAGCGGGACGCGGGAAGCGCTCGTGCGCTGACGCGCCCTCGCTGAGGGAAGCGGAACGGCTCGTGGAGAATGGCACTTCTCGCCACGAGCCGT
>DASSNR010000081.1:0-4147 GCA_035687925.1 Gemmatimonadaceae bacterium
CGAGATTCCTCGCTGACGCTCGGAATGACACCAGGCGCTCGCGATGATATCGGCTGCTACTGCGCCGCACGGATCTCCGCGATGGCTGCGTCGATCGTGTTGATGACACGGCTCTCTGCTTCGATTTTTCGCCGCGCTTCGAGCGGCGCGATGCTGGCCGCCTGTTTCAGACGACCGAGTGCCGCCGCCGCATCGGCGCGCGAGTAGAAGTCCGGCGCATCGAGCACGGGGACGAGCGCCTGCGCCAGCTCCGCCTCGCGTCCCTGTGCGCGCGAGAGCAGCGATTGGATGGCCGCCTCACGCGTCTCGCGTACGACGGATGGCGCGAGGAAGGTGAGCAGCGTGTCCCACGCCGCTTCCGTCGGCACGTCGGCGAGCGCGCGCACCCCGGCCGTGCGCTCGAGGTCGAGCCACGAATCACGGTGCAGCGCCTCGTGGATGGCCGGTTCCGCCGCAGCGGGATCGACCTTCGCCAGCGCGATCAGCGCTGCGCCACGGACGATGTATGATGAATCGGTGCTCGTGAGCGCGCGGAGCGCAGTCGCGACACCACTGCCCGGGAACGACGCGAGCGACGACGCGGCCGACTGGCGCACCCGCGCATCGCGATCACGCGTCGCCGCGATGAGCGTCGTGCGCGCGAGCGCATCCATGTCCGCACGCCGAACGTGCACGCTGTCCGACGCGAACTTCGGCAACGCCTCGACCGCCGCCTGTCGCACGGCCCAGAATCTATCGCCCGTCGCCGCGGTTGCGAGGCTCGGGAGCGCCTTGGGATCCGACGTTCGCTCGCTCAGAAGATCGATCGCCTCGAGCCGTCCCGTCACATCGTCGTCGTGCGCGAGCTGGTAGGCGAGCATCACCGTGGGTCGAGGGAAGTCGGTGACGTCGAGCAGCCAGTCGCCCTTGTCCCACTCGATGGCGCGCGGCGGAGCGGGCAGCATCATCGTCGTGCGCCCCGCACCGTTCCGCACCGACACCACGTGCTCCGCCGCGCTGCTGTCGGTGAGCACTTCGACATCCACGTCGGCATCGAAGTAGCTGGTGAGGCTGTCGGTGGGCTGCGTCTCGCGCGCGTCGAGCGTGAGCTGCTTTGTCGCGCTGTCGTATGCATACGACACGCGGAAGAGCGGCTCGCCGGCGCCGTACACCCACTGATCGAAGAACGGATGCAGGTTGCGCCCCGTCACCTGCTCGAACGCGTCGCGCAGATCGGCGCTCGTGACGTTCCCGTACGCGTGCTTCACCGTGTACTCGTGCATCGCTGTCCAGAAGAGCGAATCGCCGAGCTGGTGACGCAGCATCTGCAGCACCGAGGCACCGCGCGGATAGATGTGCCCGCTCAGGAACAGCTCGAGCGGATCGACGCTCCATCGGCTGTAGACGAGCGGGCGGCGTGCGCGCTCGTCGGCCGCGATCGTCTGCTCGTGCGCACCGCGGCGATCGATCGCGCCCTCGTCCTTGCCGTGATACTCCTCCTGGAAGATCTGCTCCATGAACGTAGCGAACCCTTCGTTGAGCCACGCTTCGCTCCAGTTGTCGAGCGTGAGCAGATCGCCGTACCACTGATGCCCGAGCTCATGCGCCACGAGCCCGTCCGCGTTCGCCTGCGGCTCGGCCCACGCCGGGTGCAGGATGTCATCATCCGCCTGCGTGGTCGCCGTGACGTTCTCCATCCCGCCGAAGATGTAGTCCGGTGCGACGACCTGATCGTACTTGGTCCACGGATACGGCACGCCCGTCTTCTTGCTGAAGATCTCGACCGCGCGCGGCGTCACACCGAAGCCGCGCCACGCGGCCTGCACGGAGTCGGGATACGTCCAGTAATCGACGGGCGTGCTGCGCCACTTGTCGCGCAGCACCGTGTAGTTCCCCGTCACCGCGGTCATGAGGTACGTGGACGCGGGCTTCTTCAGCACCCAGTGCCAGATGATGTCGCCGTGGTCGGGCTGCGAATCGGCGAGCACACCGTTCGAGAGCGCGCGCTCGCCCTTCGCCGTGCGGATGTAGAACTCCCACGTCGCCTTGTCGTTCGGCTCATCGTAGGTGGGCACCCAGTAGCGCGTGTCGATCATCTCGCCCTGCGTCCACACGATGTGCGAGCGGTCGACGAAGTACACGCCCTTCTTCGGCCGCACCGTTTCGTATGCGACAGTGAAGCTCGCCGTCCGTCCGGGGCGCACCGGCGATGCGAGGTGCACCGTGAGCGTGTGGCCATCGTAATCGAATCGCAGCGGACGACCCGTCGCATCGCGCACCGCGCTGAACGTCATCCCGATCGCATCGAGTGCGACGTTCTGCAGCGGCTGCCCCGGGAGCGCTCCCACGCGCAGCATGGTCGAGCCGACCACTGCGTGCCGCGCCCAGTCGAAGCGCACGTGCACGACCTGATGCTGCAGATCGTACGTCCGCACGCGCGCCGCATGTGGCTCGCCGGGAGGCGGCGGCCCCCACGGAATGAGCGGGAGCGGTTTGAACGCCGGCACGCGATACGACACCATCGTGTCGATCGGCGTGGTATCCGGACGCATCACGACGACGTGCTTGCTGGTGTCGGACGCAACCGCTGGGACGGACGGCGCCGGTGTGGGACGTGGCCGAGCGGCCGGCGCGCACGCGGCGAGCCCCAACAGCAGGGGCGTGAGTCGAGTCCTCATGATCGTTCTACAGCGCGGGACGATTGGATTCGGACTGCAGCGTTCCGATGACGGGACGCCGGAAGGTACGTGGTATATATCGCGCCCTACCGGCAAAGGGAACGGGTATGCGCGGCCACACACTCGCGGAAATGCTCATCGTGCTCACGGTCGTCGGGATCCTCACCACCATCTGCCTCCCCGCGTTCGGGTCGCTCCGCGACAGCGCCGCCGTGCACGGCGCGGCCACCGAGCTCATGGCCGAGCTTGCCGTCGCACGCCACACCGCCATCCTCCGCGGCATCCGCGTCGCGGTGCGCATCGATGCTCTGCGCGCCGCCGTCTCCGTTCATGCGGAGAGCGACACGATTCTCGCGCGCTCGCTCCGCACCGACCACGGCGTTACCCTCCGCACCACGCGCGACTCCATCGCCTACGCCCCCACCGGACTCGGCTACGGCGCCTCGAACACGACCGTCGTGCTCCACCGAGGGCGAGCAACGGATACAGTGGTGGTGTCGAGGCTGGGAAGGGTGAGAAGGGCAGAGAGCAGATAGCGGAAAACCAGAGAGGAGAAAGCAGAAAGGAGAGAGGAGCCGGCTCTTGGCGGTAAGCCCTCGCCGCCGAGGCTGTTCCTCCTTTCTCCTCTCTCCTTTCTCCTTTCTGCTCTCTGCTTTACCGCCGTGTTCACTCGACGTTGATCCCCCGCCCTGAGAGTCGAGCGATGAGGCCGAGTCGGAAGGTGACGTCGCTCCATCGCTCCTCGCCGACGAGCTGCGACTCCAAGGGGAAGCTCGGCCATACGAACGGGTTCGCGCTCTTGAGCACGGCGGTGCGCTTCGGCGGCCGCCACACGCCCATCGCGTCCCGATCGTCGAGGAAGCGCTCGAACAGCTTGGTCCATCCTTCATTGCGACGCAGGAGATCGAGCCGGGCGAACATCTCCAGCCAGGTGAGCGCGGCGGGCACGTCGGCGTCCGCCGCGTTCCGATGCGGGAGCGGGTCGCCGAGCACGAGGTGCGGCTCGCGCACCACCTGCTTCCCGACGACGGTGGCCGCCACCGGGCGCGGTGCAGGTTGGGTGAGGTACTGATACAGCGCGTCCATGAACCCGTAGTGCTCGCTCCGGAAGAGCGGCATGTGGGCGAGCATCACCAGCGTGAAAAACGACGGCGGCGCCGCTTCGGGCGCGAGCACGTGCTGATTCCCCACACGAATGAACGGCTTCTGCGCGAGCGGGGAGCGGAGAAAGTTCTCCATTCGCTCGATGATCCGGCGCGCGGCGCCGCGGAGCCGCGGATCGCGCTCGTACCCCGCTTGCGCTAGCGTGGCGGCCGCCGTCTCGCGGAGGATCGCCCGCCCGTGCCGCACCAGGTCGATGTCCGCCTTCCCCTTCGGCGCGAGCTCGAACAGGTACGTCGCGTCGTCGTCCTCGGCGAGCAATCGGAAGAGCACGCGCCGCGATTGGAGCAGCGGCGGCGATTCCGCGTCCCATCCCTACTCGAGCAGGC
>DASSNR010000084.1:0-2859 GCA_035687925.1 Gemmatimonadaceae bacterium
CATCGAGCCCGCGCGGCACCGGCACGCCCAGCGCGCTGAGCGCACTCGGCATCACATCCGTGGTTCGCCGCGGCGCCCGCAGCACAGGGCGATTGACGAGCAGCGGCACCAGCATGTGCTCGCGATGCAGCGCGCCGTGCGTGCTCACGTGCGGGATGGGTTCGTACTTCGCGCGAAAGTCCCAGCCGGGTGCGGCGGAGAGGATGATTTCGCCCGCGCGCGCCGAGCCCGCGAGGTGGGCGATCTGCGCGAGCGCGTCGGGGTAGCAGCTGTGCATGCTGACTTCGTGGCTCTCGTCGGCATCGAGCGCGCGCTGCTCGCCGAGGCCGAGCGGGTCGCCGGTCATGGGGGTGTACGAGATCCGGCCTGCGTCGAACTCGATGATGGCGCATCCTCGGCCGCGTCCACGGACCTCGCAGCGCGTTGGCGAGAGCGGGAGCAGGAGGAGGTCCACCGACTCGCGCTCGAGCAGCATCTCCGCCAGCGTCTCCCATCGCGACGCGAGCTCCGGCCACCACGGACGCGTACGGCGCCACGTCTCGAGGTACAGATGCGCCATCGCGTTCCCGCTCACCATCACGGCCACATCCGGCCGGCGGAGCGCGTACACCCAGGGATGTGAGATCGTGCGATAGCCGGCGTCATGAATGACGTGCGCGATGTCATCGTGCGCCTGCACCGGCGAGTGGCCGTGATCGCTCACCACCCACAGGTGCATGTCGTCCCATCGCCCGTCACGCTCCGCGTCATGACGGATCTCGGCGGCCACGTCGTCCACAATGCGCAATGCCTCACGCGCGGGCGCCGAATCGTGTCCCGAGGCGTGCGACGTCTTGTCGAGCCCCAGCAGCGCGAGAAAGGTGAAGTCGGGGCGATGCGCGCGGAGATGGCGCGCGACGTGCCGCCCCGCGAAGCGGTCGATGTCGAGCCAGCCGCGAATGTCGGCGCGCCAGTGGACGCGGGCGACGCGCATCATGAAGCCGAAGCTCCGCCCCAGACGATCCGCGCGCTTCACGCCGCGGCCGACCATGCTCATTGCGTTGAAGCGCGAGCGCACGAGGTCGAAGATCATCGGCGCGCGCGCGTCGAGGTCGCCATCGAGATGCCGCATCTCGGCGCTCAGGTAGCTGCGGCAGAACGGCGGCAGCCGGCACCGCGAGCGCGCGCGGTCGTACCAGCGGAGTCCCGGGAGTCCCACGGGTCCTGGGAATCGCCCCATGAGGAATGGGACGTACGCGAGCCCCGTGACCGATGGAAAGACGGTCGTCACGGTGTGCAGCGCGCCCTCGCGCTTGAGCCGGCCGAGCGCGGGCAGCTCACCCGAGTCGCACGCCGCGCCGAACGAATCCGCGCGCGCACCGTCCGCGAGCAGGACTACGACCGACACGCCGTGCGCTCGAGCGGACGGACAGGGAATCTCATCACGACAATCTAGCGTGAGCGCATTACTTGTCATTCCGAGCGAAGCGAGGAATCTCGTTCTGGCCGCACGAGATTCCTCGGTCGCTCACGCTCCCTCGGAATGACAGAGCTCGCTCCCGGTGGCCCGCCTGTGGCGGCGTCACTAGCTTTCGCGTTCGAGCGTGAGCGCCGGACGTGCGATGATGCCGCCGGCCCCTCGCCCGCCACCGAATTTCCTCCACTCACCATGGCGTCGAGAAAGTCACCCCAACCACGCGCGAACAAGAAGAAGCCGTCGCCGGTTCGCACGGCTACCGGCAAGCGCGCAAGCCCCGCGAAGCTCGCCGCGGCGGAGCAGGAATCGCGTGAAGGCTACCGCGAGCGCACCGAAGAAGGGCATCTCAAGGCGGGGCGCACGCCGCCGTCCATGGAGACGCCCGCACGGCGCGCCGGCGCGACGAAGACGATCGAAGGGGCGGTGATCGACCAGTCGATCCGCGACTACATCCCGCTCCCCGTCACCGAAGACGAAAAGCTGCTTCGCGGCACGGCGACGAACGGCGCCTTCCGCCGCACCGATCCGTGGCGCGTGATGCGCATCATGTCGGAGTTCATCGAGGGCTTCGACACGCTCGCCACGGTCGAGAAGGGCGTGACGATCTTCGGCTCCGCGCGCGTAGGGCCTGACGATCCGCAGTACGAGGCGGCGCAGGAGACGGCGCGCCTCCTCGCCGAAGCGGGGTTCGCGATCATCACCGGCGCGGGGCCCGGGATCATGGAGGCCGCGAACAAGGGTGCGCGGCTCGCGGGTGGTCGCTCGATCGGATGTAACATCGAGCTCCCCTTCGAGCAGGGCGCGAATCCGTACGTCGACACGCTCATCAACTTCCGCTACTTCTTCGTGCGGAAGACGATGTTCGTGAAGTACTCCGTCGCGTTCATCATCTTCCCCGGCGGTTTCGGCACGCTCGACGAATTGTTCGAGGCGCTCACGCTCATCCAGACGGGGAAGATCTATCACTTCCCGGTGATCATGTTCGGTCGCCACTACTGGGCCGGCCTCATCCGCTGGCTCCGCTCGCGCGTGCTGCTCGAGCGCAAGATCTCTCCCGGCGACATGGACCTGATGTTACTGACCGATGACCCGGCCGAGGCCGCGAAGGCGGTGATCGCGGCGTACCAGGCGCAGCCGCGCACCGATGGCGCGCGCAAGGAGCACGGGACGGATGGCAAAATCTGACGGGCAGGGGAAGTCGCGGCCGAAGTCGACGTCGAAGTCACAGCGCCACACGGCCGCCGCACCCAAGGCGAAGCAGAAGCGCGAGGCCGAAGCGCGCGAGCGCGGCGAGCTCGTGCATACATCGCACGAGACGAGCCGCTTCCTGAGCGGCGCGCGCATCGATCCGCGTCGGATCACCGGTCGCGAAACGGTGCCCGACCTCATCGACGCGACGTTCC
>DASSNR010000088.1:0-4440 GCA_035687925.1 Gemmatimonadaceae bacterium
CTCGTCGGTGCCCGACTACTTCGATTTCCGCGCGCGCAATCATGTCTTTACCGATGTCGCGGCATTCGCGGAGCAGCCGCTGACACTCACACGTGCAGGCGCCGAGCCGCAGCACGTGGTCGCGGGCGAGGCCACGAGAAACCTCTTTCCGCTCCTCGGTGTGACGCCGATCGCGGGGCGCGGATTCACCGCCGCCGAGGATAGTCCCGGTGGTCCGCACGCCGTCGTGCTCAGCGAACGGCTCTGGCAGCATCGCTTCGGCGCAGATCCCGGCGTGCTGGGGTCGACCATCCGGCTGGATGATGTGCCCTACACCGTGGTCGGCGTGCTTCCCGCCGCGATGGCCATCCCCTCGGAGCACACCGACCTGTGGGTGCCGGCACAGATCGGCCCCACGACGCGGCCGCGCGACAACCACGTGATCGCGGTGATCGGTCGACTGCGCGACGGCATCACGGTTGCGTCCGCGCAACGCGAGATGACGGACATCGCTGCACAGCTCGAGGCGGCATACCCATCGAACAAGGGGCGCGGTGTGCGATTGGAACCGCTGCGCCACGTCCTGATCGGCAGCGTTCGTCCGGCGCTTGTGGTGCTCCTCGGTGCCGTCGTCCTCGTACTGCTCGTTGCGTGCGCCAACGTGGGGAATCTCCTCCTCGCGCGTGCAGCGGCACGCCGGCACGAGGTCGCGGTACGCACGGCGCTCGGCGCGAGCATCGGTCGACTCGCACGCCAGTTCGCCGTCGAGAGCGTGTTGATCAGCGGCGCGGCCGCGATCGCGGGCGTGGGGATTGCCGCTGCCGGTCTTCATCTCCTGCTCGCGCTCGCACCAGCGGAGCTTCCACGCGTGGGAGACGTGACCATCGATGCGCGGGTGCTCGGCTTTACACTGGCACTCGCCATCCTCGTCGCCATCGGCTTCGGCATGCTGCCGATGCTCGAGTCGCGCCGCCTGGAGCTACAACGGGCGCTTCACTCCAGCGCCACGCGCGGCAGCTCCACCGGGCGCGGGCACACGAGGCTTCGCGACGCGCTGGTCGTCTCGGAGCTCGCGGTCTCGGTCGCGCTCGTGATCGGCGCCGGTCTCCTGATCCGGAGTTTCTGGACGCTCCGCCACGTGAACCCCGGATTCACCGCGCAGAATGTGATGCAGGCCGAGGTGCAGCTGCCTCCGGCCCGCTACCCGCAGGGGTTCGATACGTACCCGCACTGGCGCGAGATCACCAACTTCTACACGCAAGCGCTCGATCGGGTGAGCGCTCTCTCCGGCGTGCAGTCGGTGGCGCTCGCGAACGTCGGCCCGCTCATGCCGGGCTTCACGAACAGCTTCGTGATCGAAGGACGGGAGGCCGAAGCTGCGCGAGGGCAGGCCGAGATCTACACACGGATGGTGAGTCCCAGCTACTTCAGCACCGTCGGGGTCCCCCTGGTGCAGGGCCGCACACTCTCCGTACGCGATGATGCGAACGCCCCGTTGGTCGCGGTCATCAACCAGGCGGCTGCGCGCCAGTACTTCAAGGGCACGACTCCGCTGGGACACCGACTCGCGTTCTGGGGTACGTGGCGTACGATCGTCGGTGTCGTCGGGAACGAGCGGTTTCAGGGGCTCACCGAGGCGACGCCGCCGGCCGTGTACACACCGCTCGCGCAAACGCCCATGGCCTCCCTCGTCCTGCTCGTCCGTACGAGCCGAGATCCATCCGTGGTGTGGCCGACTGTACGGCGCGAGATCGCGAGCGTGGATCCGCAGCTCGCGCTGTTCAACGTGGTGACGATGCCCGAAGCACTCGCACAGTCCGTCGCGCAACAGCGCTTCACCATGCTGCTGCTCGGACTGTTCGCCGGCGCCGCGATGCTGCTGGCCCTCATCGGCGTGCACGGCGTGTTGAGCTACGTGGTGGCGCAGCGCACGCACGAAGTGGGTATTCGCATGGCACTCGGCGCGAGCCGCGGCGCAGTCGCACGGCTGGTCGTGGGGCGCGGCGCACTGCTCTCGCTCATCGGCATTGCACTCGGACTGGGCGGCGCACTCATCGGGTCGCGCTTGCTCTCGGGACTCCTGTTCGGTGTCACAGCGGTGGATCCCGTCACGTACGCGGTCGTCGCCGTATCCGTCGCCATCGTGGCGATGGTGGCGTGCATCCTCCCTGCACGGCGCGCGATGATCATCGATCCGGTGATCGCGCTTCGGCTCGAGTGAGGCGCGCGACTCTGTCGTCGTCGCGCCGCCTACCGATTCGTGCCTACCGCCTGACCGTGCGCTCCTGCCGGCAAGTGCTCGTGCAGGTAGCGCGTCAGCAGCTCGAACAGGTGGCGCGACGTGTTCCGCCCCTCGCAGATGCAGTGCGTGCGGTTCGGGTAGTCCATCATCGAGAACGGCTTGTTCGCCGCTACCAGCGCGTTGATGAGCGCCTCCGAGTTCTGGAAGTGCACGTTGTCGTCGCCCGAGCCGTGTACGAGGAGCAGATCGCCCTTGAGCCCGGTCACGTACGTGATCGGCGAGGCGCGATGGTACGCCTCGGGATCCTCCTGCGGGAGCCCCATGTACCGCTCCTCGTAGATCGTGTCGTAGTAGCGCTGATCGGTCACCGGAGCGACGGCCATCCCCATGCGGTACACATCGGGCGAGCGGAAGAGGAGACTCAGCGTGCTCGACCCGCCGCCGCTCCACCCCCACACGCCGACGCGTGACGAATCGATGTACGAGTACTTGTCGAGCATCGCGCGCGCGGCCGCGGTCTGATCCTCGACCGCGATCGAGCCGATGTTCTTGTAGATCGCCCTCCGCCACGCGCGCCCCTTGGGCGCCGGCGTCCCGCGATTGTCCACGCTCGCCACGATGTACCCTTGCTGCGTGAGCATCAGGTGCCAGAGGTAGGTGGCGCCGTCCCACTGATCGAGCACCGTCTGTGCGGCGGGCTCGCCGTAGACGTTGAACAGAATCGGATACGACTTCGCGGGATCGAAGCCCGGGGGCCTCATCATCCATGCGTCGAACGTGACGCCGTTCGATCCGCGCACCTTGAGAAACTCAGCGGGGCCGCGGTCGAGCGCGGCGATCGCCGCCTTGAGCCGCGCATTACTCACGAGCGTGCGCACCACGCGATGGCTGGGGAGGCTCACCAGCTCGATCACGGGCGGCGTGCCGAACGATGAATACGTGTGAATCGCCCAGCTCGCCCCCGGCGAGATGTCGTACAGGTTCGTCCCCGAGTCGGCAGCAGGGGTGATGCGCTCGGGCTGTGTGCTGCCATCCATGCGCGTGCGGAAGAGGTAGAGCTGCGTCGCGTTGTTCGGCGACGCCGTGAAGTAGATCCACCCGCCCTGCTGGTCCACCCCCTCGACGAGCGGCGCACCAAATGCCGCATCCGGATTCTGTAAGTCGAAGGCGCCCTTCGTCACGAGGCGCACCGACGAGCCATCGCGCGAGACGACGTAGAGATGCCGCCACCCGTCGCGCTCGCTCACCCAGGTGAAGTCCTTCCCGCCGTCGATCCAGCGCAGGTCGTCGACGACGTCGAGCCACGTGCTGTCGCGCTCGGTGAGCAGCGTGCGCACGCGCCCCGTACGCACATCCCCGAGCAGCACCGAATTGTGATTCTGCAGGCGATTGAGGTGCTGCAGGACGACCTCGTTCGAGTTGTCCGCCCATTGCATGCGCGCGATGTAGTTGTTGCGCGGATCACCCGGCACCTCGAGCCACGTGGTGGGCCCGCCCGTCGCGCTCACGATCCCGATGCGGCTCGCCGAGTTCGTGGTCCCCGCCTTCGGGTATTGCACCGGCTTCACGAACGAGTAGAGCGAGTCGGTGTCGTCGATGAGATCGTAGGAGCGTACGCCGGCGCTGTTGAGCTGCCAGTAGGCGATGCGCTTCCCGTCCGGGCTCCAGCGGAAGCCGTTCCGCAGATTGAACTCTTCCTCGTACACCCAGTCGAAGGTGCCATTGATGACCGTGTCGGAGCCATCGCGCGTGAGCTGCGTGATGCGATGGTCCGCGAGGTTCTCGACGTACAGATTGCGCTCGCGCACGTACGCGACGCGATCGCCCAGCGGTGAGAAGGTGGCGAACATGAGCGTCGACGGCTTGGCGTCGCGTCCGCCGAGCTGGTGCAGCGCCCAGGTGCGGAGGTTGAGCACCCAGTAGTCGCCGCGCGTGTTCTGTCGCCACACGCGCCGTGAGTTCGTGAAGATGAGGAGCATGGAGCGATCGGGCGACCACTCGTAGCTCTCGATATCGAGTGGCTCCGATGCGCCCGCCGGCACGAGCCGTTCGGCTGGGACGAGCACGTCGCGCCGCCCCGTGGCCGCGTCGTAGCGCACGACGTCCGTGCCGCCGCTCACGGTGCGCGACGGCTCGAGCGTCGTGTACGCGGAGTCGCCGAGCCAGCTCGCGGGCCCGAAGTCGTCGCCGATGAAGTCGGGCGAGGCGAAGATGCGGTC
>DASSNR010000095.1:0-12625 GCA_035687925.1 Gemmatimonadaceae bacterium
GAGCAGGAGCATCAGGTGTGGCTCATCCGTCACTCGGTGGAATCGGTGACCCAGCTGGTGAACGATCTGCTGGACATCGCGAAGATCGAGGCGGGACGGACGACGCTCCGCCCTACCGAGTTCACCATCACCGAGATGTTCGCCGCCCTGCGCGGCATCTGCCGTCCGCTCCTCGTGACCGATGCAGTCGCGCTGATCTTCGAGGACGCGACACGGCTCCCGGTCCTCAGGACCGATGACCAGCGGCTGGCGCAGATCCTCCGCAATCTGCTGTCGAACGCCATCAAGTTCACCGAGCGTGGCGAGATTCGCGTGTCCGCGAGCGACGCCAGGAACGGGATGGTGCGCATCAGGGTGTGTGATACCGGCATCGGCATCGCGCCGGAGGATCAGGAACGGATTTTCGGGGAGTACGTGCAGGTGGACTCACCGGCGCAGCGCCGTGTGCGCGGCACGGGGCTGGGGCTGCCACTCTCCCGGAAGCTCGTCGCGCTCCTCGGGGGGCATATCGAGCTGCAGAGTACGGTTGGACGCGGGTCCACGTTCACCGTGGTGATCCCGCGTGTGCTCCCCGACCGGGCAGTCTCGCCGGCGGACGATCGGTCCGTCCGGAAGGTGCCCAGCACCGCGCGGACCGAGGCGCCGCGTGATGTCCGCCCGTTGAGCGCGTAGACATGGCCACTCACAACGACACCGCTGCAGCGCCAGAGCCGCCGCGCTCCACAATGCCCATGACACGGACGCCAGCCGTCGCACTGGACGCGCACCCAGCGCCCAGGGTGCTCGTCGTGGACGATACGCCGGGGAACCGCTATGCGGTCGCGCGCATTCTGCGCTCCGGCGGCATGCACGTGGTCGAAGCGGATAACGGCCGCGACGCGCTTCGCCTCGTGCAGTCCATTCCCGACCTCGTCTTGCTCGACATCAAGCTGCCGGATGTGAGCGGCTACGAGATCTGCCGCGCGATCAAGAGGAACCCGGCGACCGCGTTCATTCCGGTCATGCACGTGTCGGCCACCTACACGAACGACGCGGACCGGGCCTACGGTCTGGAGGCGGGCGCCGATGCGTACCTCACGCATCCCATCGATCCCGGGCTGCTGCTCGCGACATCGCGCGCACTGCTCCGCGCCAGTCGCGCCGAGGCCGGCTTCCGGCGAGCGGCGCTGCAGTGGCGAACCACGTTCGACGCCATCAGCAATCCCATCTTCCTCGTCGACGGCGGCGGCGTGGTGCGCCGGTGCAATCGCGCCGCGGCCGCGCTGCTGAATTGCACCGCGGAGGATGTCACCGGCGAAACGTGGAGCAAGGTGCTCCTGGATCTCGGCCTGTCGGACCACGAGGAGCTTGCGAAGAGCGCCACGGGCGGAAACGCGCGGGACCTCGAGGTCGCTCTGCAGGGCCGCCGCTTCACCGTATCCACGGATCACACCGAGGATGACGGCGAGGATTCACTCGTGGTGTGCGTCTGGTCCGACGTCACGGCGCTCGAGGCGGCACGGCTCGAGGCGGAAGCAGCCAACCGCGCCAAGAGCGACTTCCTCGCCGTGATGTCGCACGAGCTGCGCACGCCGCTCAACGCGATCGTCGGTTTCACGGAGCTGCTCTCGCTCGGCATTCGGGGACCCATCACCGCCGAGCAGCAATCGGATCTCGAGCGCATCCGCCGGAGTCAGCGCACGCTCCTCGGACTGATCAACGACGTGCTCCGCTTCGCCAAGCTGGAGAGCTCGTCGGTCGCCTTCGAGATCACCGATGTCCCGCTGGACGAAGCGGTCGCCTCGGCGGCGGACTTCGTGGAGGTGCAGCTCCATGCGAAGGCGCTGCACTTCGTCCATCACTGCTGCTCGCCGTCAGCCGCGGTGCGCGCCGACGCCGAGAAGCTCCAGCAGATTCTCCTCAACCTGCTGTCGAACGCGACCAAGTTCACGCCGAGCGGCGGGACGATCACCGTCTCGTGCGAGCGTGACGGCGATTGCGTGCTGCTGCACGTGAGCGACACGGGACCTGGCATCCCGGCCGAACGCTTCGAGGCGATCTTCGATCCGTTCGTTCAGGGCGACCAGCGGCTCGTGCGTGAGCATCAAGGCGTCGGACTGGGCTTGGCGATCAGCCGCGGTCTCGCACGCGGGATGGGCGGCGAGATCACCGTCGACAGCCGCGTGGGCGAAGGATCGACGTTCACGGTGAAACTGCCCGCCGCGCGCTGACCCTTCGCCCACGCGCTGCGCACGCTACGACACGCGCAGCGCGTTGAGCGGATCCACTCGGCTCGCCCGTCGCGCGGGCCACCACACGGCGATCAGCGCGACCGCTGTCAGCAGCAGCGGCACGCTCACGAAGACGAGCGGATCCCACGCGGCCACGCCGAACAGGAAGCTCGCGATGAATCGTGTGAGCCCGAACGCCGCGGCGACGCCGATCACCACACCGACGAGCGCGAGCCGCATCCCTTGCATGACGACCATGGTCTGCACGCGCCCGCCCTCTGCGCCGAGCGCCATCCGGATGCCGATCTCCTGCGCGCGCTGCTCCACGGTGTACGCCATGAGTCCGTAGATGCCGATCGCCGCGAGCACGAGCGCGGATGCGCCGAACACCGTCATGAGCCACATGTTGAACCGCTGGCGCGACGTCGATGTCTGCACGACGTTCTCCATCGACTCGACGTTCGTCACCGGAAGTCCGGTCGCCTGACGGAGCTGTTCCTCGATCGCCTTGCTCAGTGCGAGCGGTTCCGTGCGCGTGCGCACCACCCACGCCATGGGAGCCAGACGCAGATTCAGCGCATTCACGGCGTCCGGCTCCTGCGCCTGCGGAATGAACATCGTCGGCTGCGGATCACTGTTCAGTCCGCCATCCCGGCTGTCGGCGACGACGCCGACGATCTGCCGCGCTCTCTCGGTGGAGAACTCCTTCATCACGCCCTTGCCGATCGTGATCTGCGCGCCGAGCGCACCACCTTTCGGCCAGTACTGCTTGGCCATCGCCTCGTTGATGATGACGACGGGCGTCGCATTGCCATTGTCGAGATCGGTGAACGCGCGGCCCTGTTCGACCTTGATCTTGAACACGTCGAAGTAGCCCGGCGAGATCGTCTTCCACGCGCCACCGCCGTGGTACGGCCCGTCGGTGAGTGGCCGGCCGGCGATGGTGAACGGCAACCCGAAGCCGCCCTGCAGCGGCACACAACACGTGGCGGTCGCGCTCTCGACACCCGGGACGGTTTTGATCCGCTCCACCGCGTTGCGTACCACCTCCGCGACGGACGCCGCGCTGCTGAACCGGTCGCCGGTGAGCGACATGCGCATCGTGAGCACGTTGTGCACGTCGAAGCCGGGATCGACGTTCCCCAGCGCGACCATCGTGCGGATGAAGAGCGCGGAGCCCACGAGCAGCACCAGCGCGAGTGCGATCTCCGTGACGATGAACACGGACCGCGCCTTGTTCTGCCTAAAGCCAGATCCGGATCGCGTGCTCCCCTCCTTGAACATCTCGGCGAGATCGGGGCGCGCGCTCGCGAGCGCCGGGATGAGCCCGAACACAATCCCGGTGCCGATGGCAACGACGAGCGTGAAGAGGAGCACGCGCCAATCCATGCTCACCCCCGCGCCGTTCTCCCCAATGCGTGGTAGCCCGGCCGTGTTCACCGAGAGCAGTGCCTTGATCCCGATCGCGCCGAGTACGAGTCCGAGCACGCCGCCCGCGAGCGAGAGCATCACGCTCTCGGTGAGCAACTGCGTGATGATGCGACTGCGCGAGCCGCCGAGCGCCGTACGGATGGCGATCTCGCGCTTGCGCCCCGCGGCTTGCGCGAGCAGGAGGTTGGCGACGTTCGCGCAGGCGATGAGCAGCACGAAGCCCACCGCGCCGAGCAGCACGTAGAGCGACCTGCGCACGTTCGCGACCAGCACTTCACCGATCGGCTCCACGTTGAACGCGCCCTTCGGGTTGATCACGTTCGGGAATTTGGCGCGATACGCATCCGTCGAGTGCTTGAGCTCGGCCTGCGCTTGCGCGAGCGAGACGCCCGGCTTGAGCCGGCCCGCGACTCTGAAGAAGTGCCCCTGGTCGGTGGTGTTCGGATCGAACTGGAACGGGGTGATCACATCGGGCGTGGTCCCGAGGTCGTCGAACGAGAAATCGTCGAGCACGCCGACGACGGTGTACGGATCGCCGCCCAGAGAGATCGACTTGCCGACGATCTGCGGATCGCGATTGAATTGCCGGGACCAGAGCGCCTTGCTGATGACGACGAAGCGTCCCGCGTTCGGCATGTCCTCCTGCTGCGTGAAGGTACGCCCGAGCACGGTGCGCGCACCGAACAACCTGAAGAAATCGGCGGAGACCTGCGCCGAGTGCAGCTGCTGTGGGAACTCCCCGCCCGTGTAGTTGATGGAGCCATCACTGTTGAACGCCGCCACGTTCTGCACCACCGACGTCTGCTGCAGCCAGTGCTCGAACTTGGCCGGCGACCCTTGGCGGTTCGACCCCTGCGGCGCCGTGACCTCGAAGATCACGATGCGGTCGGGGTTCGGATACGGGAGCGGCTTGAGGAGCACCGCGTCGGCGACTGAGAAGATGGCCGTGTTGGCGCCGATCCCGAGCGCGAGCGCGGCGACGGCCGCGACGGTGAATCCGGGACTCTTGCGGAACATCCGGGTGGCGTGCGTGATGTCCCGGCGGAGTGTCTCGAGCATCGGTGGTCTCCGTGCGGCGGGTGAGTGTGGGAGGGGAGCTGGCGCCCTACGAATGGAGCGGGGACGGAGTTTCCGGAAGAGTGTGACACGAAAAACGCGAACCGGGTTGCCCGTGGCTTCGGGGCAACCCGGTGTGTAGGTAAGCACTCGCGTGATGCGGTTCGGAGCGCGATGCCGCTCGCGCTGTCAGGCGCTGTCGGTGTGTCCCGCGCGCGCGTCGCGCAAGATCAGCGTGAACGTCGACCCCTCACCCTCGACGCTGCGAACGCGGAGATCCCCGCCCATGCCGCGAGCGAGATCACGACTGATCGCGAGCCCGAGCCCGGTGCCCTCCGACGGGCGCGTGAGCCTCCGGTTCACCTGCGTGAAGGGATCGAAGATCGCCTCGAGCTTGTCGGCAGGGATGCCGCATCCGGTGTCCGTCACCTCGAGGCACGCCATGCCGTCCACCGGATCGCACGAGGGCGTCGTCATCGTCACGCGCCCGCCCGATTCCGTGAACTTGGCCGCGTTCGAGAGCAGGTTGATCAGAATCTGTTGCAGCTTGTCCCGGTCGGCGAGCACGACCACGCGCGGATCGATGTCCACCTCGAAGGCGATGCCGTTGGCGATGAACTGGGGCTCGATCATCGGCGCAACCGATACAGCGGCCGCGGCGAACGGCATCTCCTCGAGCTGAAACTCGATCCGCCCCGACTCGAGCTTCGCGAAGTTCAACACATCGTTGATGAGCGCGAGCAGGTGGTCCTGACTGCGCTGTGCGCGGCTCAGCGCGACACGTTGGGCTTCGGTCACCGGCCCGTGGATCCCCATCTTCACGAGCTGCAGGTAGCCGGCGATCGCGTTCAGCGGTGTGCGCAGCTCGTGGCTCATCGCCGCGAGAAACTGCGACTTGGCGGCGTTCGCCGCCATCGCCTCCCGCTGCGCACGCTCCGCGCTTTCCGTCGCTTCCTGCAACTGCACATTCGAGACTTCCAGCTCCTCGGTCAGCTGCTGCGCTTCCTCGATCTGCTGCTCGAGCTCGACAGCCTGCTGCTGCAGTTGCGCGTTGAGATGCTCGACCTCCGCACGCCGCTGCTCGGCAACTTCCCGGGCCGCCGTCTCCGCGGCGAGCGCGCGCGCCTGCTCCTCTCGCTTGTGGCGTTCCGTAAGGTCGCGGGTGACCTTGCCGAAGCCGATCAGCCGCCCCTTCCTGTCTCGCAACGCCGTGATCACCACACTCGCCCAGAAGCGCGAGCCGTCTTTGCGCACGCGCCACCCCTCATCCTCGACGCGCCCCTCGCGTACGGCGACCTCCAGGTTGTGCTGTGGCCGCCCCGCCGCGATTTCCTCGGGCGAGTAGAACATCGAGAAGGGCTTGCCGACGATCTCACTCGCGGTCCAGCCCTTCAGCCGCTGAGCGGCTGGATTCCACGTGAGGATGTGTCCCGTGGCGTCGAGCGCAAAGATGGCGTAGTCCCGAACGCTTTCGATGAGGAGCCGATACAGCTCGGCGTCGTACCGAGTGTCGCTCGAAGGTTCACTCATCGATCAGCCGCCGCCACGCCGCCGCCCCGGAGCGCGATGATCACCATCCCGCCCCGCATCGCGTTGACGCAGCCGCGACGTTGAAGAAGTTGGCTAACATGCGGGTCATCTCTTGCGAGGTTCGGGCCAGCGCGAGCGGGCGGCAATCGAGTATTATTGGGCCGGTCGGGTGCCGGAGGCCGGCCCGACCGCGGCGCGCCCGATGGCAGCCGCGGAGACCTGGCGAACAGACCCCCAATGTGGCCATCCCAGTACGTGACGGTCCGCACCCTTCTGCTGGTGCTCGACCTCTGCGGTACCTTCGTCTTCGCGCTGAGCGGGGCGATGGCCGGCATCAAGCACAGACTCGACCTCTTCGGCGTGCTCGTGCTGTCCTTCGCGGCGGCCAACGTCGGAGGAGTCGTGCGCGATCTACTGATCGGTGCGGTCCCGCCGCCGGGCATCGCCGACTGGCGATACATCGCGGTCCCTGTCGTCGCCGGCCTCGCCGCGTTCCGCTGGGGCTCGATCGTCGACCGCATGCACAGCTCCGTGCAGATCTTCGACGCCGGCGGGCTGGCGCTCTTCGCGGTCTCCGGCGCACTCAAGGCGCTCGCCTTTCACCTGGGCCCGGTCACCGCGGTGCTGCTCGGCATGTTGACCGGAATCGGCGGCGGCATCGCCCGCGATGTATTGGCGGCGGAGGTCCCCTCGGTGCTGCGCGGCGACATCTATGCGGTCGCCGCGCTGGCCGGTGCGGGCGTGGTCGTCATCGGCCGCATGATGCACCTCTCCTCCACCGCGGTGACGATCGTCGGCGCGGTGCTTTGCTTCCTGCTCCGCTTCATGGCGATCCGGCGCGGTTGGCACCTGCCCGTGGCCGACTCCGACGCGATCCGCTGACCACCGACGTCGTCACGCGGTGGCCGGTGCGGAGTCGCGCCGCGCGGCGTCGAGCACCTTGATGAGCTGCACCTGACCGGCGTGGTAGACCGCGTGACAGGTGGTGCCCAGCACGAGATCGAACTGTTCACCCTCCGCCAGCGGCGACGCGACGGTCCCGGCGCCGATGTCCGCGACGAGCGCAACGAGTCGCTCCTGTTGCTCCTCGAGCGTGCGCACGACGTCCGGCCACGACAGCGGTCCGCCCTTCGACAGCTCGAACCAGTCCTCGCCATCGAGCGGAAAGGGTCCGGGCTCGTCCCCGGAGATCCGACCGATCACGCCGCGCACGCACCACGCGTGGTGCAGCGCGATCTCGGCGATGTTGTGCCGTCCGGGACCAGGCCGCCTGAACGCCGCGGCGGGTGAGACGTCGGCGAGTGCGGCGCGCAGATCCGCTCCGTGCCAGGCGCCGGGACCATAGCCTTCCTCGAGCGTTCGCGCGAGAACGCGCGGATCGAGCGGCTGGGCGATTGTCGTCTTCGGTGTCATCTGTGTCGTCATGGTCGTCGCTCTTCGTGCTTGCAGATGCGCGCGGTCATCCTGCGCCCGGAGATCACATCCGGCGCGCGGATGGGCAGGTGCGCGGAGTCCAGTGCCCATGGTAACTTCGAGCATGCTACAGCGACGGCGCGTTAGCGTCTTGGGAAAAATTGCGGGCGAGCTGCATCACGCCCTGGCCCGACGGGCGGCGAGCGGCGCGCCCGGATGCGCGTGCGGCACTCGCATCGCTGCGGGGGAGCGTTGGAGAGTGGCGGACGTGCTGTGCACGTCGGGCCCCGCGGATCGGCCATTCGAGGAGCAACACGACACCGTATCCATCGCCGTCGTCGTGGCGGGGAGCTTCCAGTATCGCACGCCCAATGGCCGAGAGATGATGACGCCCGGATCGCTCTTCCTCGGCAACGCCGGCGAGCGCTACGAGTGTGGCCACGAGCACGCGACGGGCGACCGGAGCATCGCCTTCAACTACGCACCCGACTTCTTCGAGCAGATCGCCGCCGATGCCGGTGCGCCGCGCGGCGAGCGGCGCTTCCGCACGCCACGCTTGCCGCCGCTCCCTGCGCTCTCACCGCTCGCCACACGCGCGACGGCGGGAGTCGCGCTCTCGCTCGACCTGTCGTGGGAGGAGATGGCCGTAGAGCTCGCGGCCGCAGCCATCCGTCTGACCGCGGGACTCCCACCGTCGCGCCGATCGGCGACGACCGCGGCCATCGCGCGTGTCACCGAGAGCGTCAGGCAGATCGAGCGTGATCCCGGCGCTGCATGGACGCTCGCTCGGCTCGCCTCGGATGCGGGGCAGAGCCCTTTCCACTATCTGCGGACGTTCCGACAGTTTACGGGCGTGACGCCGCACCAGTTCGTTCTGCGCGCGCGGCTCCGCGAGGCAGCGCTGCGGCTACTCGCTGGTGATGCGCGCGTGATCGAGATCGCGTTCGCGTCCGGGTTCGGTGACGTGTCGAACTTCAACGCGGCGTTCCGCGCGGAGTTCGGAATGAGTCCGCGGGTGTACCGGACGCGAGGCGCGCGAGTCGCCTGAGCTCACGACACCACGTCGAAGTGGCCCATCATCCCCGACGCGTGATGCTCGAGGATGTGGCAATGATACATCCAGCTTCCGCGTCGATCATCGGGTAGCCAGGCGATGCGTACCGTCGCGCGCGGCGGCACGTTCACCACGTCCTCCCACGAACGCCACGCCGGCGGCTCGCCATTCACGGACAACACCTGAAAGAAGAAGCCGTGCAGGTGGAATGGGTGATCCATCATCGTCTTGTTGACGACATCCCAGACCTGCAGCTCACCGGCTTTCACCGGCTCGTCGTGATGATGACGCTCGCCATCGACCACGAAATCGACCATTCGTCGCACATTGAACTTTATTCCGAGCTCCACGGTGCGATTCGGGGTCGCGTCCGGAGGTGCAAGCGGCGCGATGCTGCGCAGGCGCTCCGGGATGTGAGCGGTGGAGGGGCGTGACGCTCCCACACGCACCGTTGCGAAGCGCTCGTCCTTCCGCTTGCGAATCGTGCGACGCAGGTACTTCAGCGCGTCGAGGCTCAGCACGTCGCCCTCCTCGAAGGGACCGACTGCGATGTCCACCCGATCGGCGGTCGCGAGCAGGACATCGGACATCGCGACGGGCGCCTCCAACAAACCACCATCGGTGCCGAGGAGTGTGAACGGCTTGCCGCCGATGGACAGACGGATGTATCGCGCGCTCGACGAATTGATGACGCGCCAGCGTTCCACCTGTCCCGCCGCGATGTTCAGCTCGGGCTCGGCCTTGCCGTTGACGAGCCGCGTATCGCCCTCGCGACCATCGTGGTGTTCGACAATGCCGCCGAAGGGCGCGATCTGCCCCTGCCTGTCGAGCCGCACATCGTCGAGGACGAGCACGCGCTCGGCGTCGAGGTGTGGCTCATCCGCGCCGCGCACGATGAGCGGGCCGTACAGCCCCATCTCGAGCTGCACGGTCTCGTTGCTGTGCGGGTGATACCAGAACGTCCCCGCGTCAGGGAGGCGGAAGCGGTACACGAAGCTCTCGCCGGGTGCGACGGAGCGCTGCACCATCTCCGTACCGTCCATGGCGGCCGGGACGCGCAGGCCGTGCCAATGGATGTTGGTCGGTTCGGGGAGCCGATTCGTGAACCGGATCTCGAAGACGTCGCCCACCTGCCCTTCGAGCGTGGGACCGGGGATCTGTCCGTTGTAGCCCCACGCATGCGACGTGATTCCAGGCACGAACTCCCAATCGATTTCGCGCGCCTCGAGCTCGACCGGGATGACGCGGCGGCCGGGATCGGGTTGCGCGGCGGCGTATGCCTGGCGATACGCTTCGTCAGCGCCCGCAGACGGTTCGTGAACAACCGGACCGTGATGATGGGCGCCGTGGTGCTCGTGATGTGATTCCATCAGCTGGCTCCCGCCGGGACCTCCGCATCCTGCATCCGCCAGGCCACGACGACGAGCCAGATCATCCACGCCAGGTCCAGGACGAACGCGAGCACGATGGTGATCGTCTCCGTTCGCGAGAAGCCATCGGTGCCCATCTGGCCGCTGATCACAGGGAAGAGTGTCACGTGGACGGCGCGCATCTACTGGATCCGGCGATAGGTCAACTCCAGGTCGCCCTCCCACGTCGCCCCGTCTCTCGAGAGCTCACCGCGGCTGACGATGGTGTCGCCGTCGGGGCTCATGGTGAGATGCATGCGCTGCGAGAATCCGGGCGCGTTCCTCCGCCACGTGAGGCCGTCGGGGCGGACGTCGACGTCATACTTCCGCGAGACCTCCCGCTCGTCGAAGTAGAGCATGAAGAATTCGCCAGTCGCATCGTCGCTCCCGAAGATCGCGATGCCGCTCGGAATCTCCGGCTCGTCGATCTCGGTGCGCATGCTGAGAAACGCGCCGCCCTCGATCCACGCGAACGCCGTTCGCCCATGGAGGGACACGCCGGGGAGCAGCGGGTGGCTCCCGCTCGTGCTCCACGTGCCGACGAATCGCGCGAGCGCAGCCAACTTCGGATTGGGAATTGTTGCTTCGCGCCCGGGTTCTTGCGATATCATCACTGTCTCCATTGATGCGGGTCGTCGATTCCTTCGCCCGACTTCATGAGGACGTCGAACGAGCACCCGAGAATTCGACACGGCACGGGCGCGACGCGATCCGCAACGGCCTCACCTCTTTCCCCTCGAGCCTCATGCCCTGCTACATCTGCATCACCTGCGGCACGCAGTATCCGCCGAGCGATACATAGACGGGATAATGGCATCTCCCGCCAGTCCGCCGGTGCGTTGAATCACGCGGCGTCGAGCGACGCCGAATCCCCTGGCTCACTCACCCTCGCGACCGGAGGTCGACCTCATGATCCTCGGACACTACGGCGTGGCGCTCGCGGCCAAGCGCGCCGCCCCGCGCGCATCACTCGGCACGCTCATCTTCGCCGCGCAGTGGGCCGACGAGCTGTGGCCTATCCTGCTGCTGATCGGCGTGGAGCGCGTGCGCATCGCCCCCGGGCTGATGGCGGCCAATCCGCTGGATTTCGTCTCGTACCCGATCTCGCACAGCCTGCTCATGGTCGTGGTGTGGGGCGCGCTCTTCGGCCTGCTCTATTTCGTCCTGCGGCGATACCGCCTCGGTGCCTGGATCGTGGGCGCGCTGGCCGTGAGTCACTGGCTGTTGGATGCCGTGGTGCACCGCCCCGATCTCCCGCTGTGGCCAGGCTCCGCGGTCCGTGTCGGCGCCGGGCTGTGGAACTCGATCGCCGCGACGATCGCCATCGAGCTCGTGCTATTCGCCGGCGGACTCGCGATCTACCTTCTGACCACGCGCGCTCGCGACCGCATCGGCAGCTGGGGGCTCGGTGCGATGGTCGTAGTGCTCTTGCTCATCTTTGCCAGCGGGTTCTCCGGCTCGCCGCCGCCGGGCGAACGTGCACTCGCGGTCGTCACCCTCGGATTGTGGGTATTCGTGCCCTGGGGCTACTGGGTGGATCGGCACCGCGAGCTGCGCACGGCGCCGGCCGGGGTGCGCGCCGATGGAGAGAACTATCCCGCGGCGCAGGCGCCGAGCTCCGCGCAGCCGTCCCGGAGCACGCGTGGACGCTGACGAGCTGGTCTCCGCGTCGAGGTCGGTCAACCTGGCGCTCCGTCGTCTGAGCGCGGAGGTCCGGCCGGTGCCGGAGGGACGAGCATCGCGCACACCCATCCGGGTCAGGCAACGACCTTCACGAAACTACGATCGATCGTGAACAGAATTGCGATCGTGTCGATTTACGAGCTCTATCGTAATGCTGTTCACGCTCTATCGTAATTCCGAGCCCATTCGGGGGATCCGGCTATCGTAATTTCGCGCAACACGTTGTGGTTACTCACGATAGAACAGGTACGCCCAAACTATCACGCATTGCATCTGAGACGTTCCCTCGATCTCGTGCATCCTGATCTCGGAGGCGGATGCGGCTGATCGTGCGGAGCGGCAGGCGTTCCTCGCGGCGCAGGCGTATGCGCTGGAGAGCTTCGGCGGCTTCAACATCTTCGCGGACGAAGAGTAGCCCACCGGCGCGGCGCAGCCTCGCCGCCTCCGCTCCCTATGCGGCGGTCAGTGCGGATCTGACCGCCGCATGTTCATGTCCAGGGTCTCCGCGCCAGGCGTTGCCGCATCACACCGGTACCCTTGTACCTATGAACTCCTCTGATGCGCCCACTACCGGGACGCCACCGGCGTCCGGGGCCTCGACCGCGACATCGACTTTCCAGTTTCCCCCAGCCCTCACCTCAGTGGTCTGACGCGGCCGCGCCCCTTCGGTCGGAACGCCCAGGCCGAGTATACTGGCACAGCGGCTATTTCCGCGCACTTGCACGCGGAATAAAGCGATGTTACTATTACGCGTGTATGTACGCGCAATAGCCTTCTGTGGCTAAATAGCGTACAAACACGCGAAATAACGGCAGCCTGTAATTGCCGCGTGGAAGTAC
>DASSNR010000146.1:0-4342 GCA_035687925.1 Gemmatimonadaceae bacterium
CGGCACAGCCCGATCCCCTCGGCGCCGAAGCTGCGCGCGACGCGAGCGTCCTGCGGCGTGTCGGCGTTGGCGCGCACGGCCGCCTCGAAGATCGCCCTCGCCTGCATCTCGGTAATCTCCGGGTAGACGATCCCGAGGCGACAGCCGCGATGCCCGAGCATCGGGTTCGTCTCGCGCAGCGACTCGACGATGCGCGTGAGCTCCGCGCGTGGAATGTCGAGCGTCTGCGCGAGGCGAGTGGAATCCTCGCCGCCGTGCGGAAGAAATTCGTGCAGCGGCGGATCGAGCAGGCGGATGGTGACGGGGAAGCCGTCCATCGCCTCGAAGATTCCATCGAAGTCGGCGCGCTGCATGGGGAGTAGTTTGGCGAGCGCGCGGCGGCGGCCGTCGACATCGCGCGCGACGATCATCTCGCGCATTGCCGTGATGCGGTCGCCCTCGAAGAACATGTGCTCCGTGCGGCACAGCCCGATCCCCTCGGCGCCGAAGCTGCGCGCGACGCGAGCGTCCTGCGGCGTGTCGGCGTTGGCGCGCACCCTGAGCGTGCGCACGCCGTCCGCCCACGAGAGCAGCCGGGCGAACGACTGATAGATGCGCGAATCCGAAGGACGCATCTGCCCCGAGAGCACCCGCACCACTTCGCTCGGGATGGTCGGCAGGTCGCCGCTGAATACGCGTCCGCTCGCGCCGTCCAGGGTGATCCAATCGCCTTCGCCGATGGCGCGGCCATCCACGCTGAAGCGCCGATGCTCGACCTCGACGTTGATGTCACGGCACCCGACCACCGCACACTTGCCCATTCCGCGCGCGACGACCGCCGCATGGCTCGTCATCCCGCCGCGCGCCGTGAGTACCGCGCGCGCCGCCACGATTCCGTGGAAGTCTTCCGGCGTCGTCTCTTCACGGACGAGAATCACGCGCTCGCCGCGAGCAGCGCGCCGTTCCGCGACGTCGGGATCGAACACCGCGATGCCGCTCGCCGCCCCAGGGCTCGCCGGAAGTCCGACGGCGATCGGCTTCGCGCGCGCGGCGGGATCGATGATCGGATGCAGCAGCTGATCGAGCTGCGAAGGCTCGACGCGACGCACTGCCTCCGCGCGATCGATCACCCGTTCGGCCACCATGTCCTCGGCAATGCGGGCGGCCGCCGCGGCCGTCCGTTTCCCCGTCCGCGTCTGCAGCAGATACAGCTTCCCGCGCTCGACCGTGAACTCGATGTCCTGCATGTCACGGTAGTGCTGCTCCAGGCGCTCCTGCACCGACATCAGCTCGGCGTACGCGGACGGCAGGCGCTCCGCCATCTGGTCGATGTCGAGCGGCGTCCGGATGCCGGCAACCACGTCCTCACCCTGCGCATTGACGAGGAACTCGCCGTAGAAGCGTTTCTCGCCTGTCGATGGATTGCGCGTGAACGCGACACCGGTGCCGGAGTCGTCACCAAGATTGCCGAACACCATCGCGACGACGTTCACCGCGGTGCCGAGCGTCTCCGCAATGCCGTTCACCCGACGATAGTCGACCGCCTTCTTGAGCATCCACGACTTCCAGACGGCTTCGATCGCGCCCCACAGCTGCGTCTCCGGTGACATCGGGAACTCCGCGCCGGTGCGATTGCGCACGAGCGTCTTGTACTCCTCGACGAGATTGCGCAGCGCCTCCTCGCCGAGCTCCGCGTCCGTCTCCACGCCGTTCGTGATGCGCTTTGCGCGAAGCAGATGCTCGAAGTCGCTCGACGGGACGCCGAGCACGACATCGCCGTACATCTGGATGAAGCGTCGATACGAATCGTAGGCGAAACGCGGACTCCCGCTCTGCTGCGCGAGGCCGAGCACAGTGCGGTCGTTGAGGCCGAGGTTGAGGATGGTTTCCATCATCCCCGGCATCGACACGGCAGCACCGGACCGCACGGAGACGAGCAGCGGATTGCCCGGATCCCCGAAGCAGCGGCCCGTCGCCTCCTCGAGCCGGCGCAACGCGGTGCCGACATCGCCGCGCAGCGACTCCGGATAGCCACCGTTCCGGAGGTACGCGATGCACATCTCCGCCGCGATGGTGAACCCGGGCGGCACCGGCACGCCAAGGTTTGTCATCTCGGCGAGATTGGCACCCTTGCCGCCGAGCACCGTCTTCATGTCGCGAGTGCCGTCGGCTTTGCCGTTGCCGAAGAAGTAGACGAGCTGGGACACGGGGGTCAATGATCCGTTGGAGGTCGGCGGGTGTCTGGGAGTGAGTCAGTGAGTCAGTGGGTCAGGAACCGCTCCTCCGGAGAGGCCGAGACTCGCGCTACCGGCTGTGTCTGATTCACTGACCCACTGACCGACTGACTCACTGCTGTTTCAACATCCGCACCCGAACCGCAGCTTGTCCGGATCGCTGGGGGGCGGGGTCGGATAGTCACCGGAGAAACACGCATGGCAAAAGCCGTGCGGGCCGCCCGGGGACGCTTCCAACATTCCCTCAAGCGACAGATATCCCAGCGAATCGACGCCGATGTGCTCGGCGATCTCGGGAATCGTCAGATTCGCGGCGATGAGCTCCTCGCGCGACGGCGTGTCGATCCCGTAGTAGCACGGCCCGGTCACCGGAGCGGACGCAACGCGCATGTGCACTTCGCGCGCGCCGGCGGCGCGGATGAGCTGCACGAGACCGCGCGTCGTCGTGCCGCGCACGATCGAGTCGTCGACCATGACGACACTCTTCCCGTCGAGCACCTCACGGACGGCGTTGTACTTCACCTTCACCTTGGCATCGCGCCCCGCCTGCGACGGTTGAATGAAAGTGCGTCCGACGTAATGGTTGCGGATGAGCGCAAGCTCGAGCGGGAGTCCGGTCTGCTCGGCGAAGCCGAGCGCTGCGGCGTTCGCCGAGTCGGGCACACCGAACACCAGGTCGGCCGTCGGGGCGGGGCACTCGAGGCCGAGGCGGCGGCCCAGTGCGCGGCGTGCGCGGTCCACCGAGCCACCGAAGATGCGGCTGTCGGGGCGCGCGAAGTAGACGTACTCGAAGACGCAGCGACGGGACTCGCGCTCCGGAAGTGGCGAGATCGACCGCATGCCGGTTTCATCCACGACCACGATCTCGCCGCGCTCCACATCGCGCACGTACTCGGCGCCGACGATGTCGAGCGCGCACGTCTCCGAGGCGAAGACGGTTGCGTCGCCGAGCCGGCCCATGACGAGCGGGCGCCAGCCGCGCGGATCGCGCGCCGCGAGGAGCGCCGTGCCGAGCATGACGACGAGCGAGTAGGCGCCCTCCACGCCGGTCAGCGCCTCCGTCAGCTTGTCCTCGGGCGCGGTACACTGCGATCGCGCGATGCGATGTACGAGCACCTCGGAGTCCATCGTCGAGCTGAAGATCGAGCCCTGATCCTCGAGGTCGCGCCGCAGCTCGGTGGCGTTGACGAGATTGCCGTTGTGCGCGAGCGCGATGAAGCCATCGCGAAAACGCACGAGAATCGGCTGTGCGTTCTCGATGCTCGAGGAGCCTGCCGTGCTGTACCGCGTGTGGCCGATCGAGACCGTACCGGGCAGCTCGGCCAGCGTCTCCGAGCCCAACCCTTCGGACACGAGGCCCATGCGTCGCTCAACGCGGGCCGTGCCGGTGTCATCGGCGGCAACGATGCCTGCCGACTCCTGTCCGCGGTGCTGCAACGAATACAGCCCCATGCGCACAGCCGTCGCGGCATGGGGCAGACCAGAGACGCCAAAGATTCCACACATCGTGTGCTATACGCTTGCCGGTTGAGGATGCTGCTCGAGGACGGCGGCCTCCGCGGGCTCCTGCTGCATGGCCGCGGGGATCGCCTCGTGATACGCCCGCGCGAGATGCGCGAGCGGTGCCGTGATGACGCGATCGCCGACGCGAATGACGAGCGCGGTGCTGTCCGCCCGCACGCGTCCGATCACCCACGCCGGAACGCCGTGGCGCTCGGCGATCGCGAGGACGCGAGCCGGGTCGGTCGTACCGAGAAGCACGCGTCCCTGCGCTTCGCCGAAGAGCAGGGAGCGCAGCGGGAGATCGCTCCACGTCGAGAGATCGACGTCGGCACCCACGAGCCGCTCGCGATCACCGATGGCGCACTCGGCCAGCGCGACCGCGAGCCCGCCTTCGCTCGTGTCGTGCGCCGACGTCACCACGCCCGCGCGGATCGACTCGAGCAGCGCCTCGATGACCGCGCGCTCGCGCTCGAGGCTGCAGTGCGGCGGTGCACCGGCGACGACGTTGTGGATGCGCGCGAGGTATTCGCTCCCACCCAGCTCGAGCGTCGGATCGCCGAGCATCACGATCGCGTCGCCGTCGTTGGAAAAGCCCGATCGCGTGACGTGCTCCAGCGAATCGATGA
>DASSNR010000177.1:0-2499 GCA_035687925.1 Gemmatimonadaceae bacterium
GTACACCTTCCACTCGTTCTACCCGGAGACGGGTGTGCACGGAGTGTACGTTGGAACGGCACCGGAGACCGCCCGCCGCGCAGCCGAGGCGATTCGCGACGAGCTGTCGCGCCTCGCGGACGAAGGGCTGTCCGAGGAGGAGTTGCGCTGCGGGCAGAGCGAGCTCAAGGGGCAGGTGACGCTCTCTCTGGAAAGTGTGACGTCGCGAATGTATCGTGCTGCGGGCGTGGCGCTGTACCAAGAGCCGTACAAGACGCTCGATGAAGTCCTTTCCGCAATTGATGCAATTACTCCCGAGGATGTCACGGCCGTGTGCCGCGAATACTTCGCGCCTGCGGCGCAAACCGTCGTGAGCCTCGGTCCGGCTGCCGCCGAGTGAGCGCAGCCGAATAACTCTTTACCATTCCTCGACAACATGAACATCGGCGTACCGAAGGAGATCAAGACCAACGAGAACCGCGTGGCGCTCGTCCCCGCCGGCGCGGAGGCGCTCGTAGCCGCTGGCCACACCGTGCACATCGAGAAGGGTGCAGGCGAGGGCAGTGGCTTCTGTGACGATCTGTATGTGAAGGCTGGCGCGCGCATCGCGCCGGATGCGGACGCGGTGTGGAAGGCGGCGGACATGATCATGAAGGTCAAGGAGCCGATCGCTCCCGAGTGGCCGCGTATGCGCAAAGGCCAGACGATCTTCACATACTTCCACTTCGCCGCTGATGAGAAGCTGACGAAGGCGTGCATGAAGACCGGTGCGACGTGCATCGCGTACGAGACCGTGCAGTTGCCGTCGGGCGAGCTGCCGCTCCTCACACCGATGTCGGAGGTTGCGGGGCGCATGGCAGTGCAGGAGGGGGCCAAGTATCTCGAGAAGCTGCACGGCGGACGCGGCATTCTGCTCGGCGGCGTGCCGGGCGTGGCGCCGGGCAAGGTCGTGATCCTCGGCGGCGGCGTGGTCGGCACGAATGCGGCGAAGATGGCGGCGGGGCTCGGCGCGAACGTGACGATCCTCGACATCTCGCTCGACCGGCTGCGCTATCTCTCGGATGTCATGCCGGCGAACGTGGAGCTGGTCTACTCGAATCGCTACGCGATCCTCGAGCAGATCGCGAGCGCGGATCTCGTCGTCGGCGCGGTGCTCGTCACCGGTGCGAAGGCGCCGATGCTGATCCGCCGTGAGGATCTCTCGCGCATGCAACCCGGCTCGGTGATTGTCGACGTCGCGGTCGACCAGGGCGGCTCGGTCGAAACGATCAAGCCGACGACGCATGAGAACCCGGTCTACGTGGTCGACGGCGTGATTCACTACGCGGTTGCCAACATGCCGGGCGGTGTGTCGCGGACGTCCACGCTCGCGCTGACGAACGCCACCTTCCCCTACGCGCTGCAGCTCGCCAACAAGGGGTGGAAGACGGCGCTGCGCGAGAATGCCGCGCTGGCCAAGGGGCTCAACGTGGTGGATGGCACGGTGGTGTATCCCGCGGTCGCCGAGGCGTTCGGGCTCACGTACGAGCCGGCGTCGAAGTTCCTGGCGTGAGCGGCGGGGCTCGGGACCCGGGACTCGGGACTCGGAACGGCTCGTCGGGAGGATCCACTCTCTCCCGGGGCCGTTCCCGAGTCCCGAGTCCAGAGTCCCGGGTACCGCTCATTCTCTGCTATCACAAGATCGAGCGTCGCCGGGAGCTGGGAGTGACGCGGCTCTCGCCGCGGCGATTCGCGAGGCAGATCGAGCGGCTCGCGCGGGCGGGGTGGCGGACCTTGTCGCTCGCGCAGGTGGAAGCGTGCGTGCGCGGCGAACGGACGGTGGGCGCGCGCGAGTTCGTCATCACGTTCGACGATGCGTATCGCGGGTTGCGCGAGCACGCCTTTCCCCTGCTCGAGGCACACGGGTTCACGGCGATCTGCTTCGTCATCACCGGCTACGCCGGGAAATTGAATCGCTGGGACGTCGCATACGGCGGCCGGCGGTTCGCGCACCTGGCCTGGCGGGACGTGCGTCACTGGCAGGCGCGCGGCATCGAGTTCGGCTCGCACACCGTGACGCATCCCAGACTCACGTGGCTCGAGCGTGACCGTGCGGCCGAGGAGCTTGCACGATCGCGCGACGAGCTCTCACGCGCACTCGATGTTCCGATCCAGAGCGTGAGCTATCCGTTCGGCGCGTGCACGGCGCGCGAGGCCGAGCTCGCATCGCGGGCTGGGTATGCACTTGGGTTCACGCTGGCTGCACAGTCGACGGGCAGTCTGCTGCAGATTCCGCGGCTGCCCGTCTACATGTGGTCGCCGCCGACGCCGGGGGTCGGCATACTCGCGCCGCTCGAGCGCGCGAGCGCGACCGCCGCCAACCGATGCGCTGTGGGGACGACGCTCTGGCAGCGGTTCAGAGAAAGTACTTCGCGACAGCCGGAAATAACGTCGGGTGATGGACGAGGGCGGAGGTGAGCACGCGCCGAAGCGAGCGCTCCTCCCGAGGCACCTTGTTGATCGTCTGCGCGAGCGCGTTCA
>DASSNR010000199.1:0-10569 GCA_035687925.1 Gemmatimonadaceae bacterium
AGATTCTCGTTGTCGAGATCGACGAACCAGGGCGCACCGCGGTAGGCAATGTAGAACTTGTTGAGCTGCCCGGTGAAATCCTCGTGATGCAGATGTAACCAATCGAACTTGGAGAGGTCGCCACGCTCGACCTCCTCGTCCCACACGGAGGTGTACGGAATGCCCGCGTACTGCAGCGCGAGCGTGACCGCATCATCCCACGGCGGCGCGTTGGGCGGCGTGTAGACGGCGATCTTCGGCGCCTTCTCGAGCGGGATCGCGTCCATGTTGCCGGTCGCCATCTCGCTCCGGATCCCCGCGAGCTGCGCATCGTTCACGGGAACGATCGTGACACCCGCGAGCCCCGCCCGGCGCCGCATTTCCGGCGTGTCTGGCAGAAGAAACGAGCCGCCCCGGTAGTTGAGGAGCCACTCCGCCTTCGCACCGTCCTTGAGCGCGTTGTACGTGATCCCGTACGCCCGCAAGTGGTCGGCCTGGTCGTCGTCCATCGGGACGAGCAGGTGTTGCGCGTGCGCGGCCATGGGCGCAAGCACGAGCAGCGCGGCAGCGATGATGCTCCGGAACGGCATGTCGAAACGTAATGCTGGAGCGGACGGCTGCCACTCAGGACGTGGACGGCACAGCGCCGCGCAGCTCGTCCAGCTCGCGGCGCGCCTGCGGCACGAGCGCGCTCTGTGGGTAGGTGAGAATCAGGTGCTCCAGTCGATCAACTGCCGCCTTCGTCTGTCCTGAACGTCGGAGCGCGCGCGCCCACGCGAGCTCGGCCTCCGGCGCCTCGGGGGCATCGGCGTGCTGTTGGACGATGAGCTGCCAGAGCGTGACGGCGCGCGCATCGTGCCGATCGGCATCGAGCTGAGCGGCGGTCGCGAGAAGCAGCGTGGTCGCATCGGGCACAGCGTTCGCCGCCTGCTCGAACGCCGTTGCTGCGGCCGCAGTGTCGGCGCGCGCGAGCGCGAGGAACGCCTGCCCCACGGCGGGTGCCGAATCGACTTTCGTGCGCTGCAGGAGCGAGAGCGCGAGCACCAGCTGCGGCGACGAGACATCATCAGACACCCTGAGCCGTTTGCGCGCGGTGGCGAGGTCGCCCTGATACAGCGCGATCCATCCTTCGGCCTCGCCGTCCACATCCAATCCGGATGACGCGAGCAGCGCCTTCGCCTTCGCCATGTCGCCCATGCGGATCCATCCCCACGCAACGTCCTTCGTGAAGCGATCGCGCTGATCCGGATCGAGATGGCTCGCGTAGGCGGTGAGCAACCGCTCGCCGTCAGCGGGCCGGCCGAGGATGCTCAAGGCGCGCAGGTGCACCGCGAGCACCGAGCTGGCCGCGGTCGATGAATCCATGAGCGACTCCGCCTGCGACGCGAGCATCACCGCGGAGCGGGCATCACCGCCCGACAGGGCATCGGTCGCCGCGCGTCCAGCCACCTCGGGCGTGCGCTGCCGAGCGAATGCGGCGACGAGTGCATCGCGCGCGGCGAGCCACGACTGCGCATCCTCGGCTCGGCGCGCGAAGTCGAGCCACGCGTCCACGGCGGCGCTATCCGGCGGCAGATCCTTGATCGCGAGCCAGCCATCGTGTGGCGAGCCCCAGTTGAGCTCGAGCCCCGCGAGAATGCGACGCGAGGCGACCGTCGGCGGCGGCGCCGTGAGCACGGCGCGAATGCGCGGGCGGACATCGGGCGAGACCGGCGCGAGCGAGAACACCGCCGCTTGATCGAGGTACGTGTTGTCGGCAACGGCCACGCGCCACGCTGCCGCCGACTGCTCCCACTGCCCCATCGCCGCGCGCAGCTGCGCGAGCTCGTACGCGAATGGTCGGGCGCTCCCGAGATCCGCCGTCCCGCTGCGCAGCACGCTGTCCGCCGGCGCCGTGAGCCCGTCCTGGATGAGCAGCTTCGCGTACGCGCGGTACGGCTCGGGATCGTGCGGCCATGCGGTGCGCCACTGCTCGAAGGCGGCGCGCACCTGGTCGAAGCGCCCGAGCGAGTGCAGCGTGCGCAGCTTGATCGTGCGAATCGCGGCGGCGTGCGGCTGTCGCGTGATGGCGGCGTCCACGATGGGGAGGAGTGAATCGGATCGGCCGAGCTGCGCGTACACGCGCTCGAGACCGAGCAGCGCGGGGAGCGATGTGGGATCGCGGGCGAGCACCTCTTTATACGCAGCCGCCGCTTCGGCGTAGTGGTCCTGCTGCTCGAGATCGAGCGCGTGCATGTACCCAGGACCGCCGAACGACTGCTGTTGCTGCGCGCGCACGAGGCTCGGCGCGAGCGCGGCGCCGGTCATGACCACGCACGCGACGAGCGCAGCGCTATGGACGCTCCGCATTGATCCTCTTGAAGTACTCGAGCACGGCGCGTCGCTCGTCGGCGCTCAGGCCGCGGAGATCCTTCCAGTCGGGCTCCCGATAGCGCACCGCGGAGCGGCCGCTGGCGTCCGTGCCGGGCGTGATGAACCCCTCGCGTCCCGTGGCCGCCACTGCGTCGCGCTTCCCCGTATCCTCGCGCTCATCCTTCTCCATCGACAACCCAGCATCGAGCAGCCGATGGAAGAGTCGCTGCTGCCGATCGAGGAGCGACTGATCGACGCGCCCGCTCTGCAGCTGCGACGCGATCTGCCGCATCTCCTTGGCGAGCTGATCGGCGCGATCGGCGGCCTCGCCCTGACCAGCATTGTCGTCCAGCCGCTGTGCGAGCGCCCGCTGTCGCTGCGCGAGTGCGCGCGCCTGCGCCATCATATTCGCGTTCGGCTGCGCGCCGGGGATCGGGATCAGTTGGGCGGACTGCGCATTGAGTGATCCCTGCTCCTTCGCCGCCTCACGCATCCGCTGCAGCAGCTCCTCGAACCCCGATGCCGACTGCGCACTGGCAACGCGCGTCCGATCCTTCACCATCTCGGATGCCGCCTGCGTGAGCGCCTGCGAGGCCTGCTCCATCGCTTGTGCCATCTGCTGCGTGTTGCGCCCCTGCGACTGCGCCGTCTGCTGCGTTGCATCGGCAACGCGCTGGCGAGCCTCGCCCACGGCGCGCTGCGACTGCTGCGAGATGTTGGACGATTGCCGCGCCGCCTGCTCCAGCCGCTGCCCCACCTTCTCGATCCCCTGCTGGATCGCGCTCTGGTCGCCGCGCATCGACGGATCGGGCTTCCCAGACCGTGCACGCTGGGCGAGTTCCTCCTGCTGCCGCGCGAGCTGCATCGTCTCCTGAATGGATCGATCCAGCTGACTCGTCATCTGGTTCTTCCATTCCTGGATCTGCGAGGAACGCGCATCGCTCAGCTGTTGCGCCGCCTGATCCATCTGCTGTGCGGCTTCACGCGCCGAGGTCGCGGCCGAGCGTCGCTGCGATTGTGGCGACTCGCCGCCCTGCGCAAGGCTACCCTGCTGGCCCTGCTGCTGTTGTCCCCGCTGACCCGACTGTCCTTGCTGTCCCTGCTGCTGTTGTTGCCCTTGCTGCTGTCCTCGTGCGCTCTGTTGCTGCTGCGTGGATTGTCCCTGCGCTTGTCGTTGACGCTGCGCTTGTTGTTGCCCCTGCGCTCGCTGTTGACCCTGCGCCTGCTGTTGCTGCGCCCCTCGCGCCTGCTCTCGTTGCTGCTGGGTCCGATCACCGCTCTTCGGTGAGGCCGCCTGTTGCATCGATGAGGCCGACTGCTGCGCCTGCTGCGCGGCGGATTGCAGCTTCTCGGGACCTGACTGCGCTTTCTCCTGTTGCAGCCGTTGCGCAAGCTGCTGAATCTGCTGCGCCAGATCGCGCGAGCGCTCGCTCAGCGGGCCGGCTTGCTGCGCGGCCGAGCTGTCGCCCCGCGAGAGCGAGTCCGCCACCTGATGCTCGCGCTGCGCGATGTCACGCGCGTCGTCGCGCAGCGTCTGCATCGATCCCTCGAGCGCGGCGCGCTTGAGCATCTCCGCACTGCGCTCCAGCGCCTCACGCAGCCGCTGCTGTTGCTGCGCCAGGTTCTGCAGCGCGTTGCGCGCGTCCTGACCGGAGAGCTGTTGCGTGGCTTTGAGCAGGTCCTGCAGCTGCTTCTGCAACTCGGGCGTCAGCGCCTGTTGGAGGAGCGACTGCACGTCGCGAAGCTGTTGCTGCAGCGTGCTGTCCAACGCGCCCGCTGCGCGCAGTTGACGCTCCAGTGACTGCGCATCGCTCTGCAGCGCACGCACCTGCTGCTGCATCGCCTGCTGGTCCTGCGCGAGCGCCCTGGCCTGCTCCGCCGATTGGTACGACATCGACGACTGCTGTGCGCCACGCGACCCGCTCGACTGCGAGCCGCCGTCCGTGCTCACGTTCCGGTCGGAGCGCGAGCGCGCCGCCGCTTCCGTCCGCTCGGCCAGGTCGTGCTCCGACTTGGCCGCAGCCGCGGCACGCGCCGCCGTCGAGTCGGCCATGCGCCGAGCGAGCTCGCGCTGCTCGCTGAGCGACGGCACGCGCACCACGAGCTCCCGGCTCGACCCACGCTGCCGCCACGGTGAATCGTCCGTCGCCGTGACGACCATGTGCAACGCGTCGCCTGGCTGCAGCGCGCGCGCCGACAGATCGAGATTCATGTCGCCAGTCCACTGTGGCGCGTTCGGCGCGGCGAGCGACTGCAGGAGGTCGGGCATCGTGCGGCCATCGGCCATCGTGCGCCAGCTGCGCAGCGCCACCGAGCGAATGCCGTGATCATCGCTCACGGCGACGCGGAGCGGCAGGTGCGCGTCCGCGAGCACGGTGGTGTCGCCCTCCGGCGAGAGAATGTCCACGCGCGGCGCCGAATCCGGCATCACATCGAGCTCGAGCGGTGTCGGGAGATCGGCGATCGGCCCGTGCGCACCGGCCGCGCTCCACAGCCACCGCCCAGTCTCGGTCGCCTCCATCCGCCCGGAGAACACGTGGCCGTCCGGTACGAGGCGCAACGTGTCGCCCCCGCGCGCGAGTGCGACGGCCGCCAGCTCGACGGATGCACGCCCCTGAATGGTGAGCGACGTCCCGCGCGGAACGCGAACGGGCTCGCCGGCGGCGATCGTCTCCGGCGCGCGGCTCAGATACGCCGGATACGTCGCGCGGATCGAGACGTCGCCTACGAATGGACGATCGGTCACCCGCACGATCGTCGTATCGCTCGTCGTGCGCCCATCGGCGGCGACGAGCACCACGTCGGCGTCGAGCGGACCGATGACCGTCGTCGCCGAGCCGCCGCGCACCGAGAGTGTCTGCGTGTCCCACGCGGCACCCGTCGTTCGCATGTGCAGCTGCAGCTCGCGCCGATCCGGGGCGAGCACGCGCACGCGCAGCTTCTCGCCGCGCAACACGGCAGGCGGCACATCGGTGATGGTGAGCGGTGGAAGGATCGCGCCGGTGAGCGCACCCACGGGATGGCTGAGCGCACGCCAGCCATCGGGCATCGCGTGCCGCGCCGCGCCGAGCACCCCGACCGCCGCGATGGCGCCGAGCCCGGTCACCGCGCCGCGCCGCCGCGCTCGGCGCTGCAGCGCCGGTGCGAGCGCGCCACGCTTGCGTGCGAGCCGGTCCGTGATGTCGGCGGCTGCTCGCCGACCGAGTGCGCCGGACTGCGCGACCTCCATCGCGCCGCGAAGCGCACCCGCGCGGAGTGCGCGCTCGCGCTCGATGGCGCTCGCGAGCGCATCGCGACTCGCGCGGCGACGGAGCTCGCGCCCCGTCCACCAGAGTGCGACACCCGCCGCGAGCACGGCCACGGCCCACGTAATCAGCGGTGCCGACGGGTGCGCGATCCAGCGCGATCCGCCGAGCGCCAGCGCGCTCACCGCCGCGATGACGGCGACGATCGCGAGCGCGGCGGCAACCCCGCGCACGAGCATCGCGACGCGCAGTCGCGTGCGCTCGCGCGAAACGAGCTGGTGGACCGTCACGAGATCACGCGGCTCGTCACCGCGTAGACGAACAGGTTGATCCCCATGCGCAGTGCCGCTTCGTGCATCGCCGGCGTCACCTCATCCTCGATCTGCGGGCCTTCCCAGCCATCGCTCAGATCGGTCTGATAGCTGTAGTACACCGCGAGCCGGTCACCGATGAAGATGCCGAGCCCCTGCGCGGGTTTCCCGTCGTGCTCCATGATCTTCGGGATCCCCTTCGGCATGTCGTAGACGATGTGGTAGATCGGATGCGAGAGCGGCACGTCGACGAGCGGACGATCGGGGAAGATCCGCTTGATCTCGCGCCGGAAGCTCTCGTCCATCCCGTAGTTGTCGTCCACGTGCAGGAAGCCGCCCCGCAAGACGTACTCGCGAAGCCGCGCGACTTCCTGATCGGTGAAGTGGATGTTCCCGTGGCCGGTGACGAAGATGTACGGATAGTCCCAGAAGCGATCGTCCATCACCGTCACACGCGCTGCGGTCGGCTCGACGTTGAGCGACGTCCGCTTCGCGATGGCCTCGAGGAGATTCGGGAGGCTCGACGGATCGGTATACCAGTCGCCTCCGCCGCTATACTGCAGGCGTGCGATGGTCAGACGCGGCGCGCCAGTGGGACCGACGGGGTGCGCCGTCGCACGGTGCGCTCCGGCCGCGACGGGCTGGAAGATGAGGAGGGCGGAGAGGGCGGCGGCGAAACGAAGCATCAGGGGTCCCGTGAAGGGCGATCGTCAAGCGATCTACATAACACTAACCGTTACGCGCCCTGTGTCACCCGGTAGGCGACGTTGCGCGGCGCACCATGTTCGGCAATCAAGGTTCGCGCCACGTCGCGCGGGGTGAGACCGGAAGCGAGCAATTCGCGCGCGGTCTCGCGGAGGGCCGCTTCGTCCAGACCGGCGGGCACCGCTCCCTCCACGACGATCACCACCTCGCCCTTGGGCGGCGTCACCTCGTAATACCGCGCCAGCTCCTCCACCGTTCCCCGCCGCACGTCCTCGAACTGCTTGGTCAGCTCACGCGCGACGACGCCCCGGCGATCGCCGCCGCCACCCGCCGCGATCTCCCCCAGTGTCGCGGCCACGCGCGATGGCGCCTCGTAGAGCACACCCGTGTGCCGCAGCGCGAGTAGCTCGTCGAGCACTGCGCTCCGCTCGCGCCCCTTGCGCGGCAGGAAGCCGAAGAAGGTGAACCGCTCAGCGGGAAGCCCGGAGACGACGAGCGCCGCCAGCAGCGCCGAGGCACCCGGCACCGGCACCACCTGGACACCCGCCTCGATGGCCGCGCGCACGAGTCGCGCGCCCGGATCGGACAGCAGCGGCGTCCCGGCGTCAGTAATGAGCGCCACGGATTCGCCGCCTCGCAGCCGCTCGACAACCCGCGGTGTCATCCGCGCTTCGTTGTGTTCGTGATAGCTCTCGACCGGCGTCGCGATCTGGTAGCGGTCGAGCAAGGTTCGCGAGTGCCGCGTGTCCTCCGCGAGCACCAGCGCCACGTCTTTGAGCGTCTCTATCGCCCGGAGGGAAATGTCGGCGAGGTTGCCGATGGGGGTGGAGACGAGGTAGAGGCGGGATGCGGGACTCGGGACTCGGGACTCGGGAACTGCCTGTGGAGAGCGAGACGCCCGCGCCACGCGCCGTTCCGAGTCCCGAGTCCCGAGTCCCGAGCCCCGCGTCAGTTCACATGCTCCTGGAACTTCGACTCCAGCTTCGCCTTCGGCACGGCGCCGATGACGGAATCCACGAGCTTCCCCTGCTTGAAGAAGAGGATCGCGGGGATCGAGCGGATGTTGAAGCGCATCATCGTCTTCTGATTCGCGTCTACATCCAGCTTCGCGACCTTCGCCTTCCCCTGATACTCGGCGGCGAGCTGATCGAGGATCGGAGCCACCATACGGCACGGCCCGCACCACGTCGCCCAGAAGTCCACCACGGCGAGTCCATCGTGCTTCTCGATCTCCTGCTCGAAGGTATCGTCCGTGACCGCCAATGCATTCGACATTCTTCTTATCTCCACCGCGGGCCTGCCCTACATGCCACCCGCCGTTAAGTTTATCCCCCAGGCATTCACCCGGGAGCCATACGCAATGTCCACCACTTCTCGTCGCGGCCCACGGATCGCGCACATCGGCGTCGCCGTCCGCGCGCTCGACGAGATGTTGCCGCTCTATCGTGACGTCCTCGGGATGCCCGAGGTCCCCCTCGATGATGCCGATGGGGCCCGCATCACGGGACTGTCAGCCGGCGACGCGTTGGTCGAGCTGCTCGAGGCGGATGCTCCCGGCTCACCGATCGCGAACTTCGTCGCGAAACGCGGTCCGGGGATCCATCACGTCTGCTTCGTCGTCGACGATCTCGACGCGTCGCTCGAGCGGTGCCGTGCCGCCGGCATTCGTCTCATCGACAACACGCCGCGCATCGGTGCCGAGGGAAAGCGCATCGCGTTTCTCCACCCGAGCGCCACTGGCGGCGTGCTCATCGAACTGACAGAAGACTAACTGCGAACGACGACGAAATGTTCCGTCTCGCCTCAGCGCTTCTGCGACTCCCGGCACACATCATCCAACGGCTCGAGCGCGACCTGCGAGACGTACCACCGGTTGGAGGGCCCCTGCTCCGCCGTCATCGTCGTCTGCCGGGTGATCGGTCCCTTGGTGATCGACACCTGGTACTGTTCCTTCCCGTTCCGGTGGGCGTCCGACAGAATGTGGTAGCTGTCGTACGCGAAGTAGCACTGCATGATGACCTCGCGCTTCTCGAGCTGATCGCGCGGCAGCAGATCACGCGCGGGGCCGTTCGCGCCACCCCAGATCGCCGACATCGTCTGGAGGTCCTGCGCCTTCGCGGCCTGCAGGAAGAGCTCGACGGCGGCGCGCGAGGACGACGCGCCCGTCAGATTGCCACTGGGGCCGCGCGGGCCCATCGCCGCTGGCGCGCCCGTTCGGCACGCGCCCAGCGCCAACAACATGATGACCAGATACTTCACTCGATTTCTCCCACCGGTGATCGGGTGCGAACCTAACCACGGGCGCTGAAGCGAGCAACCCGCGAGCGATTCTCCATCACCGGGGACGACCAGTACTGATGCGAGCAACTCACCAACGGCTGTACATCAACATCGATCATGTCGCGACCTTGCGGCAGGCGCGGCGCACGGATGAGCCCGATCCGGTGGCCGCCGCCGTGCTGTGCGAGGAGGCGGGCGCCGATGGCATCACCGCACACCTCCGCGAGGATCGACGTCACATCCAGGATGAGGACGTCGAGCGCCTCACGCGCACGATCCGCACGGTGTTCAACCTCGAGATGGCGATGACCGACGAGATGCTCGGGATCGCCGAGCGGTTGCACCCCTACCAGGCGACGCTCGTCCCCGAGCGCCGCGCCGAGGTGACCACCGAGGGCGGACTCGACGTCACGCGGCAACCGCAGCGCATCGCGAACGGTCTCGCCCGACTGAAACGTGCCGGGGTGCGTACCAGTCTATTCATCGATCCGGACGTGGATGTCGTCACCCGCGCGCATCTGCTCGGCGCCGACGCCATCGAGTTGCACACCGGACGCTACGCCAATCATCCGAATGATCCATACACCCTCGACGCGCTGCGCGCGGCAGCCCGACAGGCGGCCTCGCTGGGCCTCGCCGTGCACGCCGGGCACGGGCTCACGGTGCGCAACGTCGGGTTGGTAGCGGCGATTCCGGGGATCGAGGAGCTCAACATCGGGCACTCGATCGTGAGCCGCGCGGTGTTCGTCGGACTCGCGCAGTCGGTGCGCGAAATGCGCGCAGCGATGGACGCCGCGCGCGCGGCGATGCGTTGACCCGGCCGCAGCGGCCAGATACCTTGTCGCCTCGCAAATCGTTGGAGTCTGCATGAGCACGTCGGCCACAGTGTTGGACTTTTTCATTCTCGAGGCGACGGAGTACGTCGATCGCCTCGATGCGCTCATTGGCGCCGCTGGAGTCGACGGACCGGACGGCCAGGCGCTCGCCCGCCCCGTCCGCGCGCTGCGCGGCAGCGCCACGATGTCGCGCCAGCCGGGCATCGCCGAGCTCGCGGGCGCGCTGGAGCGTGCCGTGCAGGCTCGACGCGAGGGGCGCCTCACGTGGGATGCGAGCTCGCGCGCCGCGTTCGTCTCCACCGTGGATGACCTGCGTCACCTGCTCCGCCACGTGCGCGACTGGAGCGGCGATGACGACCAGCGCGTACAGCGCCGCGTGACCGAGCTCGAGACGCTGGCCCCCGGGCGCACATCGTCCGCGTCCGCGATGGAGAGTCGACCCAACGGGACGTATCTCGTCAGCGCGACCGCCGAGCTCGCGCAGGCGCTCGAGCGGTACGCTGATCATCCGATGGACCGCGCCGCACTGGCTCTCGCCATGGGACGCGTGCGCACCCTGCGCGGCGTGGCCGCAATCAAGGACATCCCACCCACGGCCGAGGTGGTGGATGCGGTCGAGCGCGTGGGGAAATCGCTCGAGCTCACAGCGGCGGCGCCGAGCGCTCAGCAGCTGGCCGTCGTCTCGTCTGCGGCGACGGTGCTGCGCCGCATCTCCACCGAACTGACGGCGCACGGCCGACCCTCGCCGGACAGCCCCGAGGCGCTCCGCTTCACCGCTGCGCTCGCCGCGCTCGACGAGTCCACCGACGCCGCCGACGCCGATCGCGTCGTGCCCATCGCGCAGCTCTTCTTCGGCGACGC
>DASSNR010000200.1:0-4937 GCA_035687925.1 Gemmatimonadaceae bacterium
GAGCACCTGCTCCAGGCGCTCGCGCGGCCGGCGTGCGCGCCGGTGCATCTCGCCGTCATCGGCACCGGTCCCGAGCTCGATCCGCTCCGCGCGCTCGCGACGCAGCTCGACATCGAGCGCCGAGTCCACTTCCTCGGCTACGTGAGCGATGTCCGGAAGTGGCAGATGCTCCACTGTGCCGACGCGTACCTGTCATCGACCATGCACGAGGGGTTCGGGCTCGTGTATCTGGAAGCGATGGCGGCCGGACTGCCCGTGATCACTCCCGACCACGGTGGGCAGACGGACTTCCTTATCGACGGTGAGACCGGCTACCTCGTCTCGAGCGGCGACATCGATGCGCTTGCCGGCGCCATCGCGCGGCTCGTGACGCACCCCGACCTCGCGCAAGGGATGCGCGAGTCGAACCGCTGTCGCTCCGTGCAGCATCGCATCGAGCGATGCGCCGAGGCGTACGAGACGCTCTACGCGCGGCTCATCGCGAGTGAGCGCTCGTCCTACTCCCGCCGAGCGGAGATGACCTCTCTCACGCGATAGCTCTGTCGTCGCGAGACGTTGAAGTGCACGATCATTTCGCCGATGAGCCCGAGCGCCACCGCCTGGATGCCGACGGTGAAGAGCAGCACGCCGAGAATGAGGAGTGGGCGTCCGCCGATCGCCTCGCCGCCGATCCGCTCGATGAGGAGCCAGAGCAGGAGCACGCCGCCGGAGAGCGCGAACGCGCTGCCGATGAGCCCGAAGAATCGGAGCGGCTTCTCCGTGAAGCGAAGGAGGAAGAAGAGCCCCAGGACATCGATGAGTCGGCGCAGATAGACGCCCGGCCCATAGATGCGCCCGTGCATGTCGCCCTGGTGCTGCCGGCACGGCAGCTCCTCTACCGAGAATCCATTGAAGAGCGCGACGAGCGGCAGGAAGCGCATCGAGTCGCCGTACAGCGGAATCTCGGTCAGCACTTCACGGCGCATCGCTCTCACGCTGCATGCCACGTCGTGCAGTCGTCCCTGTGCGAGCGGCTCGATCGCGATGCGGAGAATCCGGTTCTGGAGACGATTGATGATGGCATCGCGCCGCGGCCACCGGCGCGCCACCACGAAGTCCGTCCCCTGCTCCACGCGCTGGATGAGCGCGTCGATCGCGTCGGCCTCCACCTGCCGGTACGCGGGGAGCGTGACGATGATTCCGCCGCGGCACGTCGTCAGCGCCATGCGCAGGAGCGCCGCGTCCGCTACGCTCTGCCCAGCCTCGAGCAGCGTGATGCTCTCGTGTTGGTCGATCAGCGCCTGCAGCGGAGCGAGCAGCTTCCGGAAGTGCGGCTGGGCGACGAAGACGAACTCGAACGTCCGCTTCGCCGCACGGAGTGGCGCCGAGTACTCCTCGAACAGCTCCACGAGCGGGACGGGGCGCTCCCCCACGAGCACGACGATCGATATCTCCGGCGGCGCATCGGAGGGCGTGACCCGGAGCTCGTGATCGGGCGGCGACAGCACGGGGATGGTCATGAGGCCAACCCCCGCAGCGGACGGCGCATCGTGTCCTGCTCCTCCTGTGTCGCGCTTCGCACCGTGACCTCGGCGACGAGCCCGAGCATGACCAGATACACCGCGAGCGCGACGAGCAGCAGCACGACGGCCGGGAGCACGTACGCACCCTCGGGTTCCACGCGATAGAGCGCGAGCGAGCGGAGCCAGAGATAGAGCACGACGGCACCAGCCGCCACCGAGCCTGCGGCGGCCGTCCCGAACAGTCCGAGCGGTCGTTCGCGGAACGAGGTGATCATCGTGATGGTCATGAGATCGGCGAGGATCTTGGCCACGCGCGAGAGCCCGTACTTGCTCCTGCCAAACCTGCGCGCGTGGTGCTGCACAGGGATCTCCACGATCCGCGCGGCCGCCGTCGCCGCCGCGAGCGCGGGGAGAAAGCGATGCATGTCCGAGTAGAGGTGAAGCTGCGAGATGAGTGAGCGCCGGTAGGCCTTGAGCGAGCATCCATTGTCGCGGATCCGCACGCCCGTCATCCATGCGATGAGCCGGTTGGCGATCCACGATGGCACCTTGCGCGTGAGCAGCTTGTCCTGACGTCGCAGCCGGTACCCCGCGACGAGGTCGTACCCCTCGTCGAGCTTGGCGAGGAGACGGGGAATGTCCGCCGGATCGTTCTGCAGGTCGCCATCCATCGTCACCACCACCTCGCCCCGCGCGTGGTCGAACCCGGCCTGCATGGCCTTGGTCTGCCCGTAGTTCCGCGCCAGCCGCACGAGGCGGACGCGCGCATCGGTGCACGCGATGCCGGCGGCGACGCGCGCCGTGTCGTCGCTGCTACCATCGTCCACGAGCACGAGCTCCCACTGGGGGCACTCGACCAGCGCCTCCTGGATGCTCGTCACGAGTTGTGGGATGTTCTCCTCCTCGTTGTACAACGGCACGACGACGGAGAGCATGGGCCAACGCGATGGCATGGTGTTCCGCACTGAGGTTCAGCATGCCCACGTGCAAGGATAGCGCCGTCGCTCGGATGCCTCACCGATCGGTGCTGCACGCGGATTGCATACGACTCTCGGCACGCAATCCGAACTCATTCAGAAGCTCTCGAGGTCGCTCCGCTGGAAGACACACTTTCGATCCTGCACGTCCTCGCCCCCGGCGCTGTCGGCGGCGTGGAGAGCGTCGTGCGCGTGCTCGCCACCGGGTTCCACCGGCTCGGCCACGACGTGCACGTCGCCGCCGTGGCGCCGAGCGCCGAGGCGTCGTCCGGATTCCTCCAATCGCTGCGCGACGCCGGCGTCGAGGTGACGATGCTCGACGTCCCCGGCCGCGCATATGTCCGCGAGCGTACTCTCGTCGCCGCGCTCTGCCGCTCGCTGCGTCCGGACATCGTCCACACCCACGGCTACCGCGCCGACATCATCGCGTCGAGCGCAGCGAGGGCGCGCCGCATCCCGACCGTCACTACCGTGCACGGTTTCACCGGCGGCGACTTCAAGAACCGCGTGTACGAGCATCTCCAGCAGCGCGCCTTCCGCCACTTCGACGCCGTGGTCGCGGTCTCGCGCCCGATCGTCGCCCGGCTCGGCGCACGCGGCGTCGCACGCGACCGGCTGCATCTCCTCCCCAACGCGTACGCGGCCGAAGAGACGCTGCTGGATCGCGACGCGGCGCGCGAGCGGCTCGGCATCACCGACGACGCGTTCCGCCTCGGCTGGGTGGGGCGCGTGAGTCCGGAGAAGGGCGCGGACGTCTTCGTCGACGCACTCGCCCAGCTGGATCCCCGGGGCGCGATCGCTGCATCCGTGCTGGGCGACGGCGGGGAACGCGACGCCGTGCGAGCGCGCGCCGCGAGCCTCGGCGTCGCGCGGCAGATCACGTGGCACGGCATCGTGCACGGTGCCGGCCAGCTGCTCGCGGCGTTCGACGTCCTCGTGCTCAGCTCGCGTACCGAGGGGACGCCCATGGTCGTGCTCGAGGCGATGGCGGCCGGGGTGCCGATCGTCGCGACACATGTGGGCGGCATCCCCGACATGCTGTCGTCGATTGAAGCGCTGCTCGTCGCCCCCGATGATCCCGCCGCGCTCGGGGCGGCCATTCGCGCGGTGCGCACTGATCCCGCTGCGGCGGCGGCGCGCGCGCGCGCGGCGCGCTGTCGGCTCGCGGCCCAGTTCGGCGTCGAACCGTGGCTCGAGCGCTACGCCGAGATCTACCGTCAGGCACAATACTCGTCCATCGCACTCACCTCATGACACCGGCATGATCCTCCTCGCTTGGGTTCTCGTCGCCGCTCCGGTCGCGTTCTTCGCCTACGCGTACGTGGCCTATCCCATCATTCTATGGGTGCTCTCGCGCCGGCGCCCGAGCGCATCGACGCTCGGCGATCCGCCACAGTGGCCGTTCATCACGATCACCGTGCCCTCATACAATGAGGAGGCGCGGCTCCGCTCGACGCTCGAGAGTCTCCTCGCGCTCGACTATCCCGCGGACCGACGGCAGATTCTCGTCATCTCCGATGCATCGACCGACCGCACCGACGACATCGCCCGCGAGTTCGCGCCGTCCGGCGTCGAGCTGCTGCGCCTCCCCGTGCGACTCGGGAAGACGGCTGCCGAGAACGCGGGCGGCCGCATCCTCAAGGGCGACATCGTCGTGAACACGGATGCCTCCATTCGCATCCTCCCGCATTCGCTCAAGGCGCTGCTGCGCGTCTTCCAGGATCCGACCGTCGGCGTCGCCTCCGGGCGCGACATCAGCGCTGGCAACGAGACGGTCGAAGGGAACGGCGCCGAGTCGGGGTACGTCGGCTACGAGATGTGGGTGCGCTCGCTCGAGACGCGACTCGGCGGGATCGTCGGCGCGAGCGGATGCTTCTACGCGTTCCGCCGCGAGATTCACGACACGAACTTCCCCGACGCACTGAGCCGCGACTTTGCGTGCGCCCTCATGGCGCAGGAGCACGGCCTCCGCGCGGTGTCGGTGGATGAGGCGGTGTGCGTCGTCCCACGCGCCGCATCGCTCAACGCCGAGTTCCGCCGGAAGATCCGCACGATGTCGCGCGGCATCGAGACGCTCTGGTACAAGCGCCACCTCATGAACCCCGCGCGCCACGGCCGCTTCGCCGCGATGCTCCTGAGCCACAAGCTCGCTCGCTGGCTCGTCTACCTCGCGCTGCCGACTGCGGTGCTGGGACTCGTCGTGCTCAGCGCGCAGTCACGCATCGCCCTCGGCGTCCTCATCGCCCTCGTGCTCGCGTGCGCGCTCGGCGCGCTCGGCATGCGCTGGCCCGCCGGCCGCCGCGTCCCCACCGTGGTCGCGATCCCCGGCTTCGCCCTCGCCTCGAACCTCGCCGGCGTCCTCGCCTGGCTCCGCGTCTTCCGTCGCGAGCACAGCGCGCAGTGGGAGCCGACGAGGAGACCGGCGTGAGAAAGACGGTGAGTCAGTAGGTCAGTGGGT
>DASSNR010000202.1:0-4092 GCA_035687925.1 Gemmatimonadaceae bacterium
CGCGACCGGCTGCTCCGGCTCGAGCGTCAACACCTGCCGGTATGCCTCGAGGCTCAGCGAATGTCGTTTGGCCTTGAGCAACAGCAGGGCGAGATTGAGCCACGCCTTCACGAAGTCCGGGCGCGCGCGCAGCGCGGCACGGAACGCCTTGATCGCCGGCGCCGTTTCGCCCGCGTGAAAGTGCGCGACGCCCGCGTTGTTGTGCGCGATCGCGTACTCCGGATCGAGCGCGAGCGCCTGCGCATAGCTCTCCGAGGCCTCCGCGTAGCGCCCGTTCTGGTGCAGCGCGACGCCGCGCTCGCTCCACACCTTCGGGCTCTCCGGCTGGATCGCAAGCACCTGATCGTACAACTCGAGCGCCGCTGCGGGATTCTTCGTGAGCAGATGCACTTCCGCCATCGCCTGCATCGCGAGCGCGCGGTCCGCACCGCGCTCGAGCGCCATCCCGTACTCACGCAGCGCTTCCGCGTAGTAGCCCTTCTGCCGATAGGCGAGCCCGAGATTGAGGTGCGCGAGATGCCCCTCGCCCTCCACCTCCATGAGCTTCTGCTCGCGGCGCTCCTGGCGCTGCGGCAGCATCTCCTCGTACTTCGCCGTGTTGTAGCGATCGAGCGAGAGATTCGCCTGCGCGCGTGAGAGCGACGGATTGAGCTGGATCGCGCGCTTCGTCGCCTGTCGCGCCTCCTCGTGCTTCCCCACGTCGCCGAGCACGAAGCCGAGCAGGTAGTGCGCATCGGGATTGTCGGGGCTCAGCTCGATGGCACGACGCAGCGCGGTGAGCGCTTCCTCGTTCAGCCCGCGGTTGTACAGCACCTCGCCGATCGAGAAGTTGACGAGCGGGCTCGTGGGATCGAGCGCCAGCGCACGCTCGAACCACGCCTGCGCCTTCGCGAGATCGCCGCCCGCCTTCTCGGCGAGCCCCAGCTGCACGATCGCGCCGACATCGTTCGGATGGTAATCGAGCAGCGCCGTGAACTCGGCCACCGCTTCGCGCGCGTCGCCAAGTGCGGCGTATGCGCGCCCCAGCTCCCAGCGCGCATCGCGATCGGCGGGCTGCTGGCGAAGCCGGTCACGCAGCTCCGTGACGCGCCGGTCGTAGTACCCCGTGCTGAAGTACGCGACCTCGAGGTTGCGTTGCGCAACCTGCATCTTGGGGTCCAGCTCCAGCGCCTGCGTGAACGCCGCGACCGCCTCCTCGTACATCCCCTTGTTGTAGTAGAGGACGCCGAGGTTGTTGTGCGCTCCCGCATCCGACGGATCGATCCGTCGGGCGAACGACCGCAAGATCTCGCGATCACGCTCCGATGCGAGAGTGGACGGCATGCTCAGGCGACACGGACCGCCCGCAGGATCGCGTGCAGCGACGCGACATCCGGCAGCAGCAGGAAGAATCCGCGCAGGTGCTCCTGCATGTCCTCGAGATAGAACTGCGTCTCGACCGCGAACACGAAGTCGCGCTCAGTCCCGAACTGCATGTGCGCCGTCGTCAGCACGGCAGCGGACATGTCGACCACGAGACTCGGCGGCGACGGCAGGAGCATGAGCCCCATGAAATCGCTCAGCGCGTTCATGTACGCGCCGCTCAGAATGTTTCCCGCCTCGCGAATCGCCGACTGCTCGAGATCGCCGAGATTGGCGTGCGATCCCTTCGTGCGTCGCAGCATCATCTCCGCGAGCCGGATCGCCGTGGGGCGTGAAAAGACGAGCAGCGTGCGCCCGGTGAGATCGCCGAGCATGTGCATCATCACCGCGGCAATCGGCTCTTCGCCATCTTCGATCTGGGCAGGGATGTCCTCCAGCGAGGCGATCGTGATCGTCGGCACGCTGATCATGATCTTGCTGCCGGTCATCTGCGACAACGCCGTGGCCGCGTGTCCCGCGCCGATGTTCGCGGTTTCGCGCAGCGCATCGAGCTGCATGGTCTTGAGTTCCCGCAAATCTTGCGTCATTGCCGCTCCGCTAGAGGACACTACCCACGTCGACAATCAATGCGGGCGCGCCGTCCGAGAGGATGGTGGCGCCACTGAAGAGCGGCACACTGTCACGCACCGCATCGAACTGCTTCACCACGATGTCCTGCTGCCCGGTCAGTGCATCGACCACGAGCCCCGTGCGCCGATCGCCCGACTCGAGGACGACGACCTGCGCGTACTGGCGCTCCTCCGCGGGGAGCCGCACCAGCTCGCGAAAGCGCACGAGCGGGAGCACATCGTCGCGCATCATCATCACCTCGCGCCCCTTGATCCGCCGCACCGCGGACGGATCGAGCTCCACGGTCTCGGTGACGTAGGCCATCGGCACCGCGTAGGTCTCGTTGTCCACGCCCGCGAGCAGCGCGCGGACGATGGCGAGCGTCACCGGCATGCGCGCGGTGACGGCCGTCCCCTGCCCCGGCGTCGAGCGGATGTCGACCGCACCGCCCAGCGCGCGAACGCGCGTGATCACTGCGTCGATGCCCACGCCTCGTCCCGAGAGATCCGTCACCCGCTCGGCCGTCGTGAATCCGGGGCGCGCGATGAGCCGCACCAGCTCGTCGTCGCTCAGCTCGGTCCTCGTCGACTCGACCAATCCGTCGGCCTGCGCCCGCTGCAGCACCTTCACACGGTCGATCCCTTTGCCGTCATCGGTCACGCGAATGGTCACCGACGAACGCTCGCGCGCCACGCTCAGCGTGAGCTGTCCCCACGGCGGCTTTCCGCCCGCCGTGCGTATCTCCGGCGGCTCGATCCCGTGATCGACCGCGTTGCGCAGCAGGTGCATCACGGGGTCGCCGATCTCATCGAGCATCGAGCGATCCAGCTCGATCTCCTGCCCTTCGATCGTGAATTCGATCTGCTTGCCCAGCGCGCGCGCGGCATCGCGCACGAGGCGCGGGAACCGATCGAACACCTGCGCGACGGGGACCATGCGGCTCAGCATGATCTCGTCCTGCAGCTCGGCGATCAGGCGTGACGCCTGCTCGACCGCTTCGCCGAGCGCGGGATCGCCGATCGTGGACGCGAGCTGCGCCACGCGCCCGCGCGTGATGACGAGCTCGCCGACCATGTTCATGAGCGCATCCAGTCGCCGGCTGTCCACGCGCACGTAGCGCGACGCGGCTCGGGAGGCCGCCGCACTCTTCGGCGCGCCGTGTGGCGCATGCGTGTGCTGCGACGCAGCGTCGGACGCTGCGCTCTCCGAGGCCGGCGAGGGCGTGACGGCGATCTCCGGATGCACGCCGCCGCCATCCATCACCTCGACGTGCTCCACGTCGCCCACACCGAGCAGCACTTCCTGGATGCGCTCGAGGCTCGCGGCGGTATCCAGTCGCAGCGAGAATTCGCGGTCGACCCCTTCCGTCACCAGCGTCTCGATCGGCGGCGTGACACCGAGCACCCGGCCGAGCGTTTCGGCCTGCTTCACCACGAGCATCGCGCGCGCGGCCGGAAGCGCCGTGCCCGCTGCGAGCCGCACGCGCACCACGCACCCGTCCTCATGCGGCGCGACCAGCGGTGCGCTCATCGGCGCGGGCGGCTCACCAATCGGTGCGCTCATCCCACCCACCGGCATGATCGGCTCGCTCGCCCGCGCCGACTCCGTGAACGCCTTGAGCTGCGACAGCATCGCGCCCGCGTCGACCTCGCTCTCGCGCCCCTGCACCGTGCGCTCGATCGCCGTCTCCAGCGCGTCCGCCGCGCGGAAGAACACGTCCACCACCGCCGGCGTCACCAGTTGATGACCGCTCCGGACGCGATCCAGCAGCGTCTCCAACTCGTGCGCGAGCTCGGTCACCGCAACGTACCCCATCGTCGCGCTCATCCCCTTCACCGTGTGAACGGCGCGGAAGATGGCGTCGACGGGCTCGAGCGCATCGGGCGCGCGCTCGAGCTCGAGGAGCGATGCATTCATGGCCGAGAGATGCTCACGACTCTCGGTCAGGAAGAGATCGGCGTAGCGGGAGAGGTCCATGGGCGGGTCGGAAATGCGGAACAGGGAGGGCTGTGAGTTCTGAGCTGTGAGCTGTGGGCTGTGAGTGGGGTGATGAGCCAACGGCGTTCTCGATCTCCGTGCTCACAACCAGGCTCGGAGCCCAAAGCTCAGAGCTCACAGCTC
>DASSNR010000216.1:0-8522 GCA_035687925.1 Gemmatimonadaceae bacterium
CAGACGATCCGCGGCGATCCGCGGTGCCGCGGACGACGATGCGCCAGATGATGATGAACATCCCCACCGTCAACAGCAGATGAATCCACCCCGGCGCCATGTACACGAATGTGCCGATGGCCCATGCGATGAGCAGGACAATGCCCGCGATGATCCCGATGTCCATGTAATTGACTCGCTTTTCCGTGATGGCTAGATTCTACTCTCGATAAGGGACGAAGAGCTCTAATTTTTGAGCCAACAAGTCTCTCGAGTGGGTTCGATAATCTTACACTGACGTCATGCCCCAGTGCGGGGACGGCGGAAGGTGGGGTGAGGACCTCATACATTCGACGGGGCTTCAAAAATCCTCTTCGTTCCCACATTGCGAGCTCCGTCGCCACGGCGGAGCTCGTTTTTTTACGGCCGGTCGGCGACGGCGACGTCCGGCTTCCGCGTGAGCAGCCGCCACAAGATGCGGGGCGCGGTCGGCGGTATCCAGAGCCATGCGATGATGAGGCCCACCCCCCACGCGGCGTAGAGCACCGTGATCACGCCGCGCCACTCCGGCACGATGAACTGCGCGAGCCACAACACGAAGAGGCCGAGCGCATCCCACCACTCGAACCGCATGTTGAGGAGCAACAGGACGGCGACAGCGCTCTGCATGATGGTGAGCAGGATCTCATCGCGCTGCACCCCATCGAATGGAAGCGTCGCGGGACTTCCGTGCGCGATCGAGAAGGCGATCGGGATCATCGCGGCGAGCACCGTCCACTGATTCACGTTGCTCGACAGCATGTTCATGAGCGCCATGGGCGCCGTGCGCACGCGGCTCGCCCAGTGGAACGCGGAGACCTTCTCCGGGAACTCGCTCACGAAGGGCGCCACCCACTGCACGAAGACGAACTCGCTCACGCCGAGCGATGTCGCGAGCGCCAGCATCGACTGGAAGAAGGGCTCGGCCGTGATGTAGATGAGCACGCCGCCGAGCACGAACAGCGTGCCGATCGCCACGACGCGCCATCGCCCGGGGCGCGTGTACGCCCAGCGCGCGACGACCGGCGCCTCATCGATCTCCTCCTCCTCGTGCGGCGGGAATCGCCAGAGGATCACGAGGTACGTAACGTACATCACGACGAGGATGCCGGCGTCGATGACGTCGATGCCCCCCTTGTGCCAAATCCACACGAAGTAGAGGAGCGGCGGCACTGTAGCGAGCACTTCCACCGCGTGCTCGTCGTCGAGCGTGATCGCCTGCAGCGCCTTCCCCTGCCGCCGGCGAAAGAACGCGGCGACGAAGTAGATCATGGGCCACCCGAGTCCCACGAGCAGCCGGATGGCGCCGGTGAAGTTGGCGATCGCGAGATGGGAATGACAGCCGGCCGGCGGGAGACTGACGAAGCAGCTGGGCGCGTCGTGTCCCGCGCTCCATGCGATCACGGCCTCCACCGCGAACTCGGGGAGCGTCTGCAGCCACGCGAGAATCGCGAGCGCGAGCCCCTGTGAGATGAGGAACTGGGCGGCCTCGGCGCCCCACGCGACCAGGAAGGCGCTGAGGAGCATGCTCGGGAACGTCCAGAGCGCCGACCACGCCGCAGCACCGGACTCTGCCGCCGCAGCCAGCAGCAACTTGACTTTCAACGTCGTGCCTTCCTATTAGAGAAGCCGCGGCATGCAGGCAGCAAAGTTGCGGCAAGTTAGATGTCCGGCGCGATCGGCTCAAGACGGTTCTCTTCAGGAACCTCGAGGCGACGCGCCGCGTTGTTCAAGCGTCACCCCTCACGCACGACTGGGCATCGCGCCGGACCGCGGCAGCGACGCGCGACACTGCCCATTCCTTGCACAATAACACGGCGCACGACGAACGCCTCATTACCTCACGGACGGCGACTGATGGCACAGCGAAAGGGCAGGGATGGCCAGCGCGGGACGCGCTGGCAGCAGGAGATCGAGCATCGGGCGGAGCCACCCGCCGAGCCGCTCGAGGCACGTCCTCGTGTGCGGGCGCGCGATGTTCCCGAGCCGCGCGCCGACGAGGGGCTCGATCTCGATGCCGCGCCGTCGCACGAGCCCGAATTCGAGGCACTCGTCCACCGCATGCTCGGGCTGCTGCACGAGGATCCGGAGCGCGAGGGGCTGCGCAAGACGCCGCAGCGCGTCGCCAACTCCCTCACCTGGCTCACGCGCGGTTACGAGATGGACGTCAACGATGTCGTCGGCGACGCCGTGTTCAATGAGGAACACTCGAGCATGGTAATGGTGCGCGACATCGAGCTGTACTCGCTGTGCGAGCATCATCTGCTGCCGTTCTTCGGCAAGGCGCACATCGCCTACATCCCGGACGGCAAGATCGTCGGCCTCTCCAAGCTGCCGCGCATCGTCGAGATGTTCGCGCGCCGGCTGCAGGTGCAGGAGCGGCTCACCGAGGAGATCGCGCAGGCGGTGCAGGACGTCCTCAACCCCAAGGGCGTGGGCGTCGTGATCGAGGCATATCACCTCTGCATGATGATGCGCGGCGTGCAGAAGCAGAACTCGCAGACGGTGACGTCGGCGGTGCGCGGCATCTTCCGCAATGATGCGCGCACGCGCGAGGAGTTCCTCGCGCTCGCCCACGGTCACGTGTCACCGCTCAGGTGAACGCGCCGCTCGCGGGTTGCACCGCGGTCGTGACCGGTGCCTCGCGCGGGATCGGATTCGCCACCGCGCGCGCGCTCGTGGCCTCCGGCGCCCGCGTCGCCATGCTCGCGCGCGATCGCGCCGCGCTCGCTGCGCGTGCCGCCGAGTTGGGCGACTCGGCCGTCCCGATCATCTGCGATGTCACCGATGCCGCGGCGATCGCGCGCGCGGCGGATTCGATCCTCCGGCATACGGGCAGCGCGCCGGATATCCTTGTCAACAACGCCGGCCTCTTCGTGCCGCAGCCGCTGGACGACACGACCGTCGACACCTTCGCGCGCACGGTCGACGTCAACCTCGTCGCGCCGTTCGCGCTCGTGAAGGCGTTCCTCCCGCAGATGCGTGAGCGCGGTGCGGGACACATCGTCACCGTCGGCTCTGTCGCCGACCGCACCGCGTTTGCGGGCAACGCCGCATACTCCGCGAGCAAGTTCGGCGTCCGCGCCCTGCACGATGTCATGCGCACGGAGCTCAAGGGCTCGGGAATCCGGGCCACGCTCGTGTCGCCCGGTCCAACGGATACGACCATCTGGGACGCGGTCGATCTGCACGCCACTCCCGGCCGCTTCCCGCCGCGCACCGCGATGCTCTCCCCTGATGCGGTGGCCGCCGCCATTCTCTACGCGGTCACGCAGCCGCCAGCAGTGAACGTCGACGAGCTGCGTCTCTCGTCGGCGTGAGTCGCCTCCGTCGCACGCGGCGCATCAATGTTCATCGAGCTCGTCCAATCGCTTCGCTGCGTCCGGGCGCATGAGCTGACCTGGCTCGTGGCGAGTGTCGCCTGCATGAACGATCGCGATATCGTGCGCGGCACACTCGGCTGCCACGTCTGCGGCACCGAGTATCCGGTGACAGATGGCGTGGCCGACTTCACGCTCGGCCAACCAGTGCCGGCGCCGTCACACGGCAACGATGTCGCGTCGTCCACCGACGAGGAGCTTGCCCTTCGCGCCGCGGCACTGCTCGACCTCGCCGAGCCCGGCGGCTTTGCGCTCCTCACCGGCGCATGGAGCGCATGCGCTCCATCGCTCACCGCGCTGACGCCGCGCGTCCATCTCCTCGCCCTTGATGCATCCACGACCATCCCCAGCGGCGGCGGCATCTCCCTCGCACGCGCACACGACACCATCCCCGTTCGCCCCCACGCTTGCCGCGGCATCGCCCTCGATGCCGCGCACACCACGCCGAATCTGGTCGCCACTGCCGTCGACGCCCTCCGCCCCGGCGGCCGCCTCGTCGCCCCCGCGTCGCTGCTCCTCCCGCCGGGTCTCACCGAGCTCGCCCGCGACGAGCATCACTGGGTCGCCGCGAAGGCCTCGCCGCCGCCGGTGGTACGAATTAGAAAAAAGTAGGTCAGTGGATCAGTCGGTCAGAAGACGCTCGAACGGCAAGAGCAGAAAGGAGAGAGGAGAGAGGAGAAAGGAGAAAGGAGAGAGGCGGCGCGGCCTCGGGAGGTTCTCGCCATGAGACGGGACGTCCCGGGTGTGCCGGCTCCTTTTTCCTTTCTCCTCTCTGCCGTTCCTGACCCGCTGACCTACTGACCCACTGATCCACTCTCTCCCCGCCCGCCATCCCCATACATCCCGTCAATCACTGCCTTGTACGCTCGATCCACCACGCGGCGCTTCACCTTCAGCGTCGGCGTGAGCTCGCCGTGCTCGACCGAGAAGTCGTGCTCCAATAGTCCGATCCTGCGCGGCGTCTCATAGTGCGCGAGCCCGGTGAGCGTCGAATGCACTTCCTGCTCCATCTTCGCCTTCACCACGGGGAGCGCGAGCAGCTGGCGGCGGTCGGTGTACAGCAGGTTGCGCTCCTTCGCCCACTTCTCGAGCTGCTCGAAGTTCGGCACCACGAGCATGATCGGATACTTGCGCTTGTCGCCGATCATCACCGCCTGGCTCACGAACTTGTTCGTCTTCACACGATTCTCGATCGGTTGCGGTGCGATGTTCTTCCCGCCGGCGGTCACGATCAGATCCTTCTTGCGATCCGTGATCCGCAGGAATCCATCCTCGAGTGCGCCGATGTCCCCTGTATGAAACCACCCCTCGGCGTCGATCGCCTCGCGCGTCGCCTCGTCGTTGTGGAAGTAGCCCAGCATCACGTTGGGCCCGCGCGTCAGGATCTCGCCGTCGGGGGCGATCAGCACGTCCACACCAGCGATCGGTTTGCCGACCGTACCGATCCGGTAGTGCTCCGGCGTATTCACCGAGATCACAGGCGACGTCTCCGTCAGCCCGTACCCTTCGAGAATCGTGAGCCCCGCAGCGTAGAAGAACGTGTTGATCTCAGGCGCGAGCGGCGCGCCGCCTGACACGAAGTAGCGGAGCCGGCCACCCACGCGCTCGTGCAGCTTGGAGAAGACGAGTCGCTGCGCGATCGCGTACGTGAGCGCGAGCCCGCGCGACGGCGTCCCGCCTGCGAGCGTCACCGCCGCCCACTGCTCACCCACGCGACGTGCCCAGAAGAAGATCCGCTTCTTGATCGCGCCCCCCGCGAGCGCATTCGCCAGTACGCGTGCGTAGATGCGCTGGTAGATGAGCGGCACCGACACGACGATCGTCGGCCGCACCTCGGTGAGATTCTGGACGATCGTGTCCACCGACTCCACGTACGCGATCGACACGCCGCACGTGAACATCAGGAAGTCGAACATCCGCTCGAGGATGTGCGAGAGCGGCAGGAAGCTGAGCGATACGTCGCGCCCCGTCATCGGGAGCACGTGCATCACCGCGCGCACGTTGGACGAGATGTTGTCGTGCGTGAGCATCGCGCCCTTCGGTGCGCCCGTCGTCCCCGACGTGTAGATGATCGTCGCGACGTCGTTCGGGGCTACGCGCAGCGCGGCCGCGCGGTACGCCGTGGCGCGCTCGGGGGTGTCCGCGTCCGCACCCATCTGCTCGAGCGCCGACAGCGTGAGATCGATCCCCGCGTGCGCCGTCGCGCTGAAGCCGATCACGTGGCGCAGCGCCGGCAGCGTGTGCCGCTCCGCCGCCACCTTCCGCGCCTGCTCCTCCGTGGACACGAAGATCGCCACCGCGTTCGAGTCGCGCAGGATGAACGCCACCTGATCGGGCGGAAGCGTCGCGTAGATCGGGACGTCCGGTATCCCGCTCGTGAGACACGCGTAATCCGCGATCGCCCACTCCGGCCGGTTCTCCGACAGCAGCGCGACGTGCTCGCCCGCGTTGACGCCGAGTGCGTCAAGTCCGAACGCGACGTGCCGCACCCGCTCGGCGAGCACACGGTGCGAGATCGGCTGATATGTGCCGCCGAGCTTCACCTGCATCGCATCAGGTCTGTCGTACCGCTCGACCGCCTCGAAGAACAGCTCGTTGAGCGTCCCGGGCGCGTCCGGACGCGGTCCTCCGCTCGCGAATTCGACAGCGGCCGTCGTGGTGCTCATCGATGCCTCCGCGTGGGACAAGAAAACAGTCGTCAGCTCTCGGTCGTCAGTCGTCAGCCAGCGGTCGTCAGCGCGGGCCGAAGCTGCCCGAGGCTGTCACCGACGACCGACGACTGACGACCGCTCTTCTCATTTCTTCGTCGCCTGCTGCAACTGCACGGTGAAGCGCACCGGACTGCCGGGGACAGGCGTGTGCGCGCGGTCCTGCTTGAACGCCGTCACCTCGACGACCACCGAATCCGGCGGTAGCGCGCCCGCTGCCGGCGATCTCGGCACGAGCAGTCGCCGGCTCGCCATGCCCTGTGCGTCGGTGGTGTCTGCGTGCGCTGGGGCGCGTGAGTCGTTCAGGATCACGACATGCGCGGTGTCGCTCGGCAGCCCTGGTGGATCGACGATGGCGTACTGCACCAGATAGTTGGGCACCGGCACGAGCGTATCCGCGGGACTCACGAGATGCGAGAGCCGGACCTGGAATGCCGTCGTACTGTCGAAACCCAGGACGTAGACCAGCGTGTCGCTGAGCGGCGAGACCGCCTGCAACGAATCGGGCGCGCGCGTCACCTGAATCGTCAGTGGGACGGACTGCAGCGTCCCCGCGCTCACGATGACGCGTGACTGGCCGGTCGTATCGCGCGCGACCACGAGCCCCGTCACCGAATCGACGGAGATGACGCCGGAGTCGAGCGCGATGAAGCGAACGGGCGCGTCGGGGATCGTGTCGTTGCGCCCGTTGAACGCGATCGCCACGAGCGGCGCCGGCGTCCCCGTCGAATCCCGCATCGTGTCCCCTTGCACGACGGCGGGGAGTTGCGGCGCGTGTACTTCGAGCGCGACCACCACCGACGGATTCGTGCTCACCTCGGTGCACGCGGCCACTCCGCCGATCATCGCGAGCGACGCGAGCACTCCGAGTGCCACGCGCATCAGTCGAACCGCCCGGTGAGAATCGTCGCGAGATTGATGTACGCCTGCGACGCTGCATCGGCGGGATCGCGCAGGACGACGGGCTGCCCCGCGGCGAACGCGTCCGACGCCACCGGGCTCCGCGGCACCACGACGTCGAACACCATGTTGCGCGGCAGGTGCGCCCGCACGTACTCGGCCACGCGCGTGCACGCTGCGCTCTGCGCATCGAACATCGTGAGCAGGATCCCGTCCAGCGTGAGCTCCGGATTGCGCTCGGCGATGTCTTGCAGCCCGCGCAGAATCTGCGGCGTCGTCTGCAGCGCGAGCGGCTCGCACTGCAGCGGTACCACGACGTGCTGACTCGCCTCGAGCACCTGGTGCACGAGCGGGGTGAGTCCGGGCGGCGTATCGACGATCACCACGTGGCAGCGCTCCCGAGCGGTCGTCAGCAGATCGTAGAGCAGGTTCGTCCGCTCCACCTGCTCGTGATACACCCCATGGTTCGACTCGTTGCTCACGCTCCCCGCGAGGATGACACGGAGCCACGGGAGCGTCGTCGGGAGGATGACTTCGCGCAGCGACTTCTCGCCAGCGAGATAATCGGACAGCCCGTGCGCCGAATGCCCACGCCGGAGCCCGGCGCCGTAGCGCACGGCGCCCTGCGGGTCGACGTCCACGAGCAGGGTCTTGAGTCCGCGCCGTGCGAACGCGGCTGCGAGATTCACTGCGGTCGTCGTCTTGCCGACCCCACCCTTCTGGCTGACGATGGCGATGACGTTGCCCACGCGCTACTCGAGCTCCGCGTCGGCGGCACCGCCGTCGGCGTTGCCGGCGTGCAGCTCCTCCAGCGTCTGCTTCGCGTGACGGATCCATCGGTCCGACTCCGCGTTCTGCGGCGCGTTCGACAGAAACGCATCGAGATGCTTCTCCGCCCCCTCCGCGTCGCCGCGCTTGAGCAGGAGGAACGCGAGCCCATAGTGCGCGCCGGAGAGCTGCGGATCGAGATCGAGCGCGCGGCGATACATGCGCATCGCCTCGTCCATGCGTCCCGTCTTCGACAACGCGATCGCCATGTTCTGCAGTATGCGCGGATCGTTCGGATGGTCGCGCAGCGCGAGCCGGTACGAGGTCAGCGCGGCGTCGAAGTCACCCTGACGCTCGAGCGCGAGAGCCTCGTTCAGGTAATCGAGGCGCTGCGGTCTGACCTTCTCCGGCTTGCCGCCCACGAGACGGTGCCACCAGGACATGCGATCAGGAATCGGGTGGAGTGCGCAGCGGGGTGCGGGCGAGGGAACGACGATCGGGCAGCGGGAGCTGCGAGGCAACGGACAGAAAAACTTACCCTTCTACCCGGATTGGAGCAACCGCGATGCAGCGTCTCCGCGCAACGTGACGACGGCGCGCAGCTGGCACTCGGCCGCGTGCGCCTGCCGGTTCGAGCAGCGCCAGTGCGCGCCCGGTTATAAATTGTCGGTATCCCGCGGCGTGAGCCGTGCGGGCCGACACGCGGCTTTGGTGATCTGACGAGGGGAACGATGGCGCGTCGACGTAG
>DASSNR010000235.1:0-2702 GCA_035687925.1 Gemmatimonadaceae bacterium
AAGCAAATGCAGTGGGCAGGGGAACGTCGAGTACAGGGTTGAACTCCGCCCGCTCGTACCTACCCGCACATCACGAACGATGCACCCCCGGGCGCGCGGCTTGCGTCTGACGGGGGACGATGAGACTCGATATCAATGATAAGGGGTTCGAGGTCGCGGACGCCGACCACCTGACGCTGCTGGATGTGCTGCGCGATCGGCTGGAGTTGACGGGGACGAAGCTGGTGTGCGACAGGGGCGAGTGCGGCGCGTGCACGGTGCTGCTGAACGGTGAGCCGGCGTACTCCTGCCTCACGCTCGCCGCCGCATGCGAAGGCGTGTCCATAACGACCATCGAAGGGGTCGCGCGCAACGGAGAGTTGCATCCATTGCAACAGGCATTCGTGGAGAACGACGCGCTGCAGTGCGGCTACTGCACGCCGGGCCAGATCATGGCAGCGCTGGCGCTCCTCGAGCGCTCGCCCTCGCCCTCCGAGAGCGAAGTGGTTCACTGGATGAGCGGTAACCTCTGCCGCTGCGGTACGTATCCCAAGATCGTGCGCGCGGTGCTGGCGGCCTCGCGTGCCATGAACGGCGACGAGACCGACGGAGCCGGAAGCGATGGCGACTAGGTCGAACGGCCGCCGCTTCGTCTCCACCCGCGTCGAAGTCGAGGGACGCGAGGAGGTACGCACCGTCGAGCTTCCCGCCTTCGAAGTCGAGCCGTGGAAGGCCGGCGCGGCGCTCGAGATCGTCGGACATTGCGCGCTCCGCGCCGATGGCGTGGACAAGGTCACCGGTCGTGCGCGCTACTCGGCCGACATCCAGCGCGCGGGGATGCTGCACGCCGCCGTCCTGAGGGCGGCGATCGCCAGCGGCCACGCGACAGTCGACCTCTCGCGCGTCCGCTCCCTCACCGGTGTACGCGACGCGGTTGCGGGAGGCGACATCCGCCCGGTGGAGGTGAACGGGCTTCCGCTCCTCGATGCCACTGTGCGTTATGCCGGTCAGCCTGTCGCGGTGGTCTGCGCGGACAGCCGCGAGGAGGCGGAGCTCGCACTTCGCGCCATCGAAGTCGCGTATGAGGCCACGCCTCACGCCGTGACCGCTGCGGAGTCGCTCGCGCCCGATGCCCCGCACGTGCGGCCGACGGGAAACAGCCCCGATGTCTCGCCGCGCGTCACCGAGCGCGGCGATGTCGATGCGGGCCTCGTCGAGGCAGACGTCGTGATAACGCGCGAGTACCGCGTACCGGCCGCGCTGCACACCGCGCTCGAGCCGCACGGCGCCGTCGCCGAATGGACCGGCGACCACCTCACCGTATGGGAGTCCACGCAGGGCGTCTTCAACACGCGCTCGGACCTGGCCGCGGCGCTCGAGATCCCGATCTCGCACGTGCGCGTGATCCAGGATTACATGGGCGGCGGCTTCGGTGCCAAGAATGGCGCCAGCACCAATGCCTACATCGCCGCGCTGATGGCGCAGCGCACCGGACGTCCGGTGCGCTGCGTGAACGACCGCGAGGGCGAGCAGATGGACTCGGGGCACCGCCCCACTTCCGTCCAGCGCGTCACGCTCGGCGCGAAGCGCGACGGCACGCTCACGGTCATCGTTCTCGACGCCGACGTAGCCCTCGGGATCGGCGGCTGGGAGGGCGGCCCTGGCGCGATCTACCAGGAGCTGTACAGGTGCGACAACGTGCGCACCACCGAGAACTTCGCCTACACCAATCTGGGCGCGATGTCATCGTTCCGCGCGCCGTGCAACGTGGAGGGCGCCTTCGGCCTCGAGCGCGCCATGGATGTTCTCGCGCGCGAGCTGAACATGGACCCTCTCGATCTTCGGCTGCTCAACTACGCCGCCTCGAATCAGGGAAAGAACACTCCCTACTCGGCGAAGCGGCTCGACGAGTGCTACCGCGCCGGCGCCGAGCGCTTCGGGTGGTGGGTGCGAGACGGTGCGACGCGCACGCCCGGCGGCAACGGTAGCGCGGGGGGTGCACTTGTCGACGCGGCTCGCAAGCCCCGGGCGAAGAGCGGCCGGCTGCGGCGCGGCTACGGGATGGCATCGCAGATCTGGGGCGGAGGGGGCGGGCCGCCGGCGTACGCCATGGTCCGACTCGAGCCCGATGGCAGCGCGGATGTCCTCACGGGGACGCAGGACCTGGGCACCGGGTCGCGCACGGTCTTCGCGCAGATCGCCGCGGAGGCGCTCGGCGCGCGCCTCGAGGACGTGCGCGTCGTGATAGGCGACACCGAGCGCACGCCGTACACCGGCAACTCGTGGGGCTCGATCACCGTGGCATCCGTGGGCCCGGCGGTGCGCATGGCGGCCGAGGACGCGCGCTCGCAGCTGCTCGAGGCAGCGGCCGGGATACTCGACACCACGCCCGATCGCCTCGTGGCGCACAACGGCGTGGTGCGGCTGCGACGCGGCACCCGCTCGCTCACCTTCGCCGAAATCGGCAAGCATCTCGGCGACGTGATGATCGTGGGTCACGGGAGCCGCGGGCCGAACCCCGATGACACTACGCTTTCGACTTTCGGCGCGCAGTTCGCCGAGGTGGAGGTGGATGTCGACACCGGCGTCGTGCGCGTGTTGAAGATCGTGGCCGTCCACGACTCCGGGCGCATCATCAATCCCGCGCTCGCAGAGAGCCAGCTGCACGGCGGCATCATTCAGGGTACCGGCTACGCGCTGTTCGAGGAGCGGGTGGTAGACCA
>DASSNR010000240.1:0-10463 GCA_035687925.1 Gemmatimonadaceae bacterium
CGCGCCACCGTGAGCAGCCAGGCTCCGGGGTTGCTCGGGACGCCCGTTTCCGGCCACACGCGTAACGCCTGCGCGAAGGCGTCCGCGAGGCAATCCTCGGCCGATTCAATGTCGCCGTCCTGCGCCGCGAGGATGGCGAGCAGGCGGCCGTAGGCGACGCGCGCCAGCTCCTCGGCGCGCGTCGCGGCGTCATGTGTCATGCGGCGCGCGATCCCGGCACGCGCGATGCCCGCCGCATGGACGACGGCGATCGTGTCACGATGCGCTCGTCCACGCCCCGTCGACGACACGCACTGCAACCGGACGAATCTCGACAGTGCCCCATTGAGCCGCCGGGCACTTCTCGGCCCATGCGATGGCGGCGTCGAGGTCGCGGACATCGAGCATGAAGATGCCGGCGAACGCCTCCTTGGTATCGGCGAACGGACCGTCCTGCACCTGGAGCTTCCCCTGCTTCACCGATACGCTCGTGGCGCTGGCGATCGTCTGAAGGATCTCGGCGGAGCGAAGCACACCGGCATCGTCGAGCGCTTTCGCGTAGGCATGGAACGCAGCCTTGCCCTGCTCGATCTGCTCCTCGGTCAGGCTGATCGCGGGGGGCTGCGGGTAGTGGATGAGAAGTGCGTAGCGCATGGTCGAATCTCCTGTCTCAGGTGGATAGTGATGCGGCACACCTGAATGACGGAAGAGGTTCCGCGAAATCGACATCGGCCGTGCGAGGGCTAGAGCGGGCATACCCACTCGAGGTGTGCGACCAACATCGGCAGCGGGGGTGACATGGTGGGAACGGCCGACTGGCTGCGTATCCCGCTCTGTCACTCCGACCGCAGCGCCACCAGCGGATCGATGCGAATCGCTCGTCGCACGGGGACGATACACGCAACCGTCGCCGTTGCGACCACCAAGCCTGTCGCGATCGCCAGCACGACGATGCTGTACGGCGCCACGCCATACAGCTGCGACGCCACAGCGCGCCCCGCGAGCAACGCGAGCGGCAATCCCACCGCGATGCCGATCCCGACGAGTGTCATCGATTGTCGAAGCACGAGCCCGATCACGCTCATGCCATCGGCGCCGAGTGCCATCCGGATACCGATCTCGCGGCCACGCTCGGCGACGCGATACAGCAGTACGCCGTACAGCCCGATGGCCACGAGACAGAGCGCGACGAGACCGAAGAGCGTCGCGAGCCTGGCGGAGAGTCGCTCGCGTGACAACGCCCCGTCCACCGAGGCGGAGAGCAGCGTTGGATCGCCTTCGCCGATGCCTGGCGCGACCGCCGCGACGGACTGCGCGATTTCGTGCGCGACGGTGCGTGCCGCGCGACGCGGGCGTACCACCAGAACGAGGAATGGCCAGTCGCCGTCCGAGACGGGGACGAAGTACATCGCCTCCGGCGCCGCGCGCACGCCGACGAACTTGGCATCGCCCACGATGCCTACGATGCGATCCACTGTGGCTGTCGAGTCTCCTTCGTCCGCATCCTGGAAGACCTGGCCGATCGGATCGCGGTTCGGGAAGAACTTCTTCGCGAACCGCTCGTTGACGACCACCTCACGAGTCGCGGGCGCCGGGCCCGATGCGGGCGGGCCGAGGTCGCGTCCCCGGAGAATAGGGATGCCGAGCGTGAGGAAGTAGCCAGGCGTCACCGCGGTGAACGACGTCTTCGCATCGTCGCTCCCGAGCGGTGTCGCGCCACGCACCGTCACGTTGTCGAAGGTGCTTCGCCCGCCGTACACCGGCACGAGCGAGCCGAACGCGGCGGATCGAACGCCCGGAATTGCATCGACGCGCCGCAACATCTCGCCGGCGAGTTGCACGGTCATCCCCTGCCGATCGTAGGCGGTGTGTCGCGTCTCGACGGTCAGCGCGAGCCGCTCCGCCGGGTCGAAGCCGAGCGTGGTGTCCTGAAGATTTCGCAGCGTCTGCACGAGGAGCGCCGCACCGCTCACGAGCAGCAGGGCGAGCGCGACCTGCGCGATGACGAGCATGCCGTCGAAGACGCCGCGCGTGCCGCGGGAGATGCGTAGCCCGCTCTGACGGAGCGGCGAGATGAGATCGGTCCGCGTCACGCTGATCGCGGGCACGAGCCCGCATACGACCACGCACGCGAGGCTCACCGCGGCTGTGAACGCGAGCGCGGATGCGTCCGGCGTCGACGAGATCAGCCCGGACAGATCGCCGATCCGCGCGCGCGACAGCACGTCCGTCGCCCACCAGGCGAGCAGGATCCCGGCGCCACCCCCGAGCAGCGCGAGCTGCGCGCTCTCCACCATGAGCTGTGCGAACACGCGCCGCTTGGACGCGCCGAGTGCGAGCCGCACGGCCAACTCGCTCGAGCGCGCGCGGCTCCGGGCGAGCAGCAGATTGGCGACGTTGGCGCAGCAGGCGAGCAGAAGAATCGCGACGCCCGCCATGAGCGCGAAGAGAATGCTCGCATATCGGCCTCGCACGTCGAGCTTGCGTTGCGGGATGCCGCGGCTGATGTCGGCCACGCGCAGAGCCGACTGTGTCACCGTCTGCCCCCTGGATGCCGAGGCCAGCGCGCCGTCGGCGCAGCAGTGGCGCCAGACGCCGCCGAGCTCGCCGGCGAGTGCGTCGAGCGACTGCCCATCCGCCCGACGGCCCACGATCGTCACGCCGAGGCTTCGCGCGTCGCGCTCGTGGATGATCTGGAACGTCGTCGCCGCGCGATACGGCATCGTGACATCGGTAATCGCAGGGAAGCGGAGTCCAGCGTAGTCCGCGGGCGTGACGCCGATGATCGTGATCGGATGCCTGTCGATCGTGATCGTTCGTCCGATCACGCTGCTGTCCGCGTTCAGGCGAGTGCGCCAGAAGTCATCGGTGATGACGGCGATCGGCGCATCATCGTCGCCGGGGCCGATGAGTCGGCCGCGTTCGGCGCGGAGTCCGAGTAACGTGAAGTAGCGCCCATCCACGGCGTCGATCGAGACGGTGCCCGGAACGCCGTCGACGTCGAGCGATGCGAAGCTCGACGCGAACATCGCGAGCGGCAACGGGCCCGTGGCCAGCGCGTCGAACTCCGCGCGCGAGAAGCGCTCGTCGATGCCCTGCCCTGGGACGGCGCGCTGGAGTTGCACGAGCTCGGTCGCCGCCGGCACGGGCAGACGAGCCAGCAGTACCGAATGGATGATGCCGAAGATCGCTGTGTTCGCGCCGATCCCCAACGCGAGCGACAGGACCGCGACCGTGGTGACGCCAGGCGAGCGCCGAAGCCCACGCCACGCGTACCGCCAGTCGCCGAGCAGTGCTTCGAGGCGCGGTGGGAACCAGACGCCGCGCGCTGCCTCGCGCATGTAGGTCTGGTTCCCCATCGTCCGTCGCGCCGCCGCGTCCGCCTCGGCGGGCGTGTAGCCACGGCGCTCGTACTCCTCGCGGAGCAAGCGCTGGTGCAACTCCAGCTCGCGACGGAGATCGGCCTGCTCCGCACGGAAACGCACCCAGTACGTGAGGCGACGAAGCCAGCGCATCGCTCCTCCCGATTCAGGCGAAACGCAGGACGGCTTGAATCGCGGCGACCATCTGCTCGAACTCCTCCTGCTCGGCCGCGAGCTGCCGCCGCCCCGCGGCGGTGAGCGTGTAGAAGCGCGCGCGACGATTGTTCTCCGACGCACCCCACTCGGCGCGGACGTAGCCATCGAGCCGGAGGCGCTGCAGGGCAGGGTAGAGCGAGCTCTCGCCAACCTGCAGCACGTCGTGCGATACCTGGCGCAAGTGCTCGGCAATGCCGTAGCCGTGCTTCGGCCCGGTGCGCAGAGCGCGCAGGATCAAGAGGTCGAGGGTGCCGGGCAGGAGCTCGGGTGCGCGACGGGTTGGGCTGGCGGCCATTCGGAGTCCCATCGATAGGCGATGGGAACATTGCCGGGTCGCGAGCCGGTGTCAAGCCCCATCGATAGACGATGGGAGCGCGAGATCAGACACCGGGGTTGCGGCGTGTCAACGGCGGCTCGTGCTCTCGCCGTGCAGAATCCGCGCGATCACCATCATCGTATTCCAGTTCCGCGTCGTCGCCGGCGCACCGAACAGCGTGTCGATCTGGCCAAGGTAGCCGATCGTCTTCATGTGGCGACGGTATACCCCGCGGACGAATCGGCCCTGCCGTGCGAGCACACGGACGTACCATTCCCCGCTGGACGGAAGCGTGAACGGCACGGACGGCCGGACGCGGCTGGCCTTCGACGGGATGCTCACGAAGCGAACGTCATCGCCGCCTGCACTGCGCGCGCCATCACCTCACTCTCTCACGTACTCGGCCCCGACAGCCGCGAGATGAGATTCTCGATGTCCGTCGTGAGCGTCGCGCGCCACACCTTCCCGTCACGTTTGAGCGTGAGCACGTCGACCTTCCGCATCTCGATCCCCTGGATATTCATCGTCATCCGGTACACGACGTGGGTCAGATTCGGTGCCTCGTCCACATGCCCGATGATGTCGACCTTCGCCGATTTCATCGCCTCGAGCGCTCCGGGCTCTGCGCTGAGCACCGCGCTCAGGAAGCGAGCGTACACCTGCGCGTCGGAGAGGCTGTCGAGCGCGGCGGCGCTGTGTACGCCGACTATCTGCTGGAGCGTCGCACCGGATGAGTCCTCCTTGCTCACCCCGACGACGAACCGCCGGATCGCGGCCAGTGCAGTGGGATGCATCAATGCGGCATTGGCGGCGAAGTCGCCCGCACTGAGCGTGGCGACATAGCGCTTCGCGAACGCCTCGGGTGTGGTCGACGAGGCCGCCTGCGCGTGAACGGTGGCAGCGGACAACACGAGGAAGCCCACGTACGCGCCGCTCGCGCGACGCAGAAGACGACGAACCGCGCCCATACGGATGTGACTCCTGACGATGTGATGGAGATCCAAGCGCCGACTCTTCAGCCGCGATGATGCGCCATGGACCTCCGGGCCGCCAGAAGCCCGAAGATCACTGGCGCGTGTAGGTCACGCTGTCCGCGCCGCCGCCGAAGCTGGTGTCCACCGTGATGCGCCCGACGAGCTGGTCGCCCCGCACGATCGCTGTGATGCGCCCGACATTCTCTCCGGTGCTCATGTAGCCGAGCTGGAGGTCGAGGGCCGTGTCCTGAATGGCGCCCGCCGCGGTGAGAGGCAACGGCGCATCCACCCCCATGGCCGTGGCGGTTCCGGTGACGCTCGACCCCTGCTCGTGGAGCGACAAACTGCGCGGCTCGACTGGGGTGAAGGGCGGGGAAGTGAGCGTCCACACACCATCGACGCCGCCCGCGGGGGTCATCGGGGGAGCGGAGCACGCCAACGCGAACAGGAGCATTAGCCAAACAAGAGATCGCCTCATGGAGCCTCCGACGATGGTGTCTTCCCGCACGCTGTTTCACCAGGCGCGAGCCGTGTGACACTCTGACGCTGAGGGTGCCCGCGCGGTTACGGCGAGAGCGACAGTGAAGCTGCCGCGTCCAACAATCCGCGACCCATTCGGCGAGTTCGGCGATGCGCCAGCCGGATGTCCGCAGACGCATCGTTCATGTGCGATGCGCGTACCACTCCAGCACTCGGCGAGCGCGCAGCGTGATCCACCGATTCGGCGCACCGACCGCACCGGCCATCTCCTCGTGCAGCGTGTTGCGGTGTCGCACATCGAGCAGCCAGCGGCCGTCGCGCTGGCGTCGCGCGCGCACGATCGCGACGGCGTCGGCCATTCGTGAATCCGGCTGCACGCCGGCCGCGCGCAGGTAGTCGAGCGCGCGGAGCACGTCGTAGTGCCAGAGCGGTGGAAAGGCGCAGTGCGTCCACATCGGATCGATGAGCTCGCCGGTCGACAACCGCCGGAGCAGACGGCGCTCGAGGAGATACTCGTGCGCGCGATGCCGCGCGTCCGTCACCGCCGTCGTGCCGCCGAACGCCTGCTCGAAGGCGAGCAGCCCCTCGAGCACGCAGATCGTCGTGTGAAAGGACGAGCGCACCGAGCCGCGCTCCGCCTCGCAGTTCCAGCCGCCGTCCGCGAGCTGCTCGCTCAGCAATCGATCGACGAGCCGATCGCTGCGCTCGCCGAAGTACGCGCCGAGTGCGACGACGCGACCGTTGATGCACGGCTCGACCTCGCCCTCGAAGAATGGGGAGTCGCCGAAGCCCGGCCCCCAGGTGACGTTATCGCGCACGCGATCGATGGCGGTGCGTGCACGCGTGCTCGTGGGGTCGAGTCCCAGGTCGCGCAGGAACACCAGCGTGTACATGTTCGACCACCAGAAGGGCGTCGCGACGCCATCGCCCCACTGGCCGTCGGGGCGCTGTCGATCGAGCAGCTGCGCGCCCCACCCCTCCAACGCGACGCGCGCACGTTCGGCTGCGACGGTCGCCGCGGGCGCGTCCGTGAGGTCGCGCATCACCTGCCAGCGGATCGACGGGTCGGCGTCGAGCAGCCAGTCGATGACGGGATTGGTGGACGAGCGCGGTGGTGGGTCGCTGTACATGAGCGTCGTCGGTTCGGAGATTCGACGTTCGAGTATCGGGTGAATGATGGCGGCGCCGGCGTCCGTGTCATATACTTTGTATGACAAAGTCCTATGTGTGGCGAAGTGTCGAGTCGCATCCGGGGTCGACGGTCCTCGTACGCAGGGAGGGAGGAATGCAGAAGTGGCTGAGACGCATCCGTGGTGTAGTCGGAATGGGCGTGACCTGGGCGATCGGATGGGCGCTCGTCGGTCTGCTGATCGGCGTGACGAGTGTGATCCTCCCCGGACTTCCGTGGCACTACCTCTTCGACGTCTTTGACGCGCCGCTCCCGGCGCTGGCGATGCCGGGCTTCCTGTGTGGCGCGCTCTATTCAACGGTGCTGGGGATTGCGGGGCGCCATCACCGATTCGATCAGCTCTCGCTTCCTCGCGTTGCAGTGTGGGGCGCGGTGGGTGGTCTGCTGTTGGGCCTCGTGCCGGCGGCCATGGTCACTGTCGGACTGGCGACGCTCACCCGTGGGGGCCTCGGCCTCTGGCAACTCACGGCCGTCCTCAGCGGGCCGCTCATGCTGCTGAGCGCCGCCTCGGCATCGGGTTCGCTCCTGCTGGCGAGAATGTCGGAGCACCGAGCGGAGCTCGAGGCGGGCGAGGATGTGGCCGACGCGGAGCTGACGGATGGAGACGCGCGAGAGCTGCTCGGCCGCGGGTGCTGATCGCGCCACGAGCAGGCGGCCGCACGTCACGGTCTCCTCATCCCCTCAACAACGGAAGCAGCACCGTCGCGCCATCCATCAGCGCGTGCGCAATCGCGAACGGCAGTACTCGACGCAGTCGGAGATACAACAGCGTGTCGAACGCCGAGTTCGGCACCGACGCCAGCAGGCGATACACCATGAACTTCGCGTCGAAGGTCAGCGGCATGAACGCATGCTGCGCCGACCAGACGAACGCCACCACCGCTATCGCCACGGTCGTGCTGCGAGAGAGCACCTGAAAGCGGGGGAGCAGATAGCCGTTGTAGGTCATCTGCTCGGTGAGCCCCCAGATGCACGGCCACACCAGCACGCCATAGAGCGCCGCCCACAAGGGCAGGCCTCCAAGGAAGTACGGCGGCGCGGGTCGTCCGTACACGATCCACCCCGCCGCGTACGTGCCGGCGAAAATGAAGACGAGGCTCGCCGGGATGAGCACGAGGCCCAGCAGCACATCGCGCCCGAGACGCGAGCGCTCGAAGCCGACGAGATCGAACAGGCCGATCCCCTCGCGACGCGTGAGCCGCCACAGGAGCGCCAGGCATCCGGCATCGATCAACGTCCCGTACACCGGCAGCCACGGCTCGGCGTCGTGCCATGGCGCGGGCGATGCGCGCAGGAACAAGATGGCGGCGACCACCGCCTGCGCTGCCACGGCAAACACTGTTCGCGCGAACAGCATCACTGCCGGGCCGCGCCACGTCAGCGTTCCCGCCTCCCTCCGCTGAACGAGGGCCGCGCGGGAATTCGGGTCGATCGTCGCTAGTGAACGCACTCCGTGTTGAAACGCGCAACGAATGCGCGGAGCTCAGGGAGTCGCATGGTCGCCGTTCGCGCGACGACCGCGTGCCGCGCCAGGTCGTCGAAGCACGACTGCACATCACGACGACTGGGTGCCGTGTCGCTCCGCGCGGCCGTCGATCCGTCGGCGGTCAGCGTCACGGATGCCAGCATGAGCGAATCCGTCGCGACGTCGTAGGTGTAGCTCGCATAGCCGTTACACGCCCGATACCCCGAGCTCAGCTCGCCCAGGACAGTGTCCGCGACGCTCACGCCCGCGAGGCGAACGATGTCCGCGGTGCTCACGGCTCTGGAGAATCCGACGGTCTTCACATCGACGTGGTAGCCGGACAACCCGCCTGCGCACCGGTCTCCCCCCAGGATGTCCTTCACGTCGCTGATCGTCGTCGGCCCGACCTGCACCCAGGACAGATCCGAGAACTCGCCGGTACCGCCGCCGGACGATTCGAGTGCCAGCAGAAAGCGATCGCCCTCGCGAGCCAGCACGCGATACGACGCGTAGCCGTGCTGCTCCGGCAACCGCGCCGTCCTCCACCCGTCGCGCAGCTCGGGAACGACGCTCGCGTCGGAGCATGTGGCGAACGCAACCGGTGCGCCGCGCGATGCTCTCTCCTGCGGGAACCATACGCACAGGGGGTGAATGGGCTTCCCCTGATGGACGAACGCTGCCGCGGCGGCGGAGCCGGTCGTGATGCGCTGTCCACTTTGCGCACGCACGGGTGCCGCAACCAACAGCGGCGCGACGAGCGCGAGTCGCGCGAGCAACAGCAGTGCGCCGAATCCGTCAGGCGGACCAGACGAGCCACCTGGAACCTGCGACTTCGCGGTTCCGTAAGAAGTGGTGAGCGGTGCAACACCGTTCGGGCTGGCCTCGGGCCACCACGCGTCATCGACTGGAGGAGCAATGCGCATCTTGTGGACGGTGCTCAAGGTTATTGTCGGGCTGGCGATCGCGATTCCGCTGGGGATCATCGGGCTCGTGCTCACACTCGGAATCCTCGGCACGCTGTTCGGCCTCGCCGTATTCGCGCTCAAGCTCGCCTGCGTCGCGCTCGTCGGATATGGGCTGTTCCGCGTCGCGCGCTTCTTCTTCACGCCCGCCCCGAAGCCGCCGACTCCGCCAGTGCGTGAGTTGCCAACGACCGACCCCTACTACGAGGCGGCGATGCGGGAGCTCGACGCACACATCGGCGACACACCTCGCCGGTGATCGGAGGGGCGGGGAGCAGTCGACGCAACCCGCCCTCCGTACGTGCTCACGGCTTCAGCGGCGGTTGCTGCGGAATCGCCGCGCCATCGTGCCGCGGATCGCTGGCGCCGTAGTGAATGCCGCCGGCGGTCCCCATCACCGCCTGTCCCCACCCGAAATGCCCGGTGCGCGGCCCGTAGAGCGTGAGCTCGTGCCCCATGGCCGAGAGCGAGTCGCGCACCGCTTGGGGGATGCGTGATTCGATGTCGAAGTCGCACCCCGAGAACCCGGGCTTGGTGAACCGCCCCGCCTCGAGCGCCTGCTGGATGTTCATGCCGTAGTCGGCGATGTTCGCCACGAACTGCGCGTGCGCCTGCGCCTGGTTCCACCCGCCCATGATGCCGAACCCGATGCGCACGCTGTCCTTCTGCATGAAGCCCGGGATCAACGTGTGGAGCGGCCGCTTGTGCGGAGCCAGCGTGTTGGCCATCCCCGGCTCGAGCGTGAACAGCGCGCCGCGATCCTGCAGCACGAATCCCATCCCCGCGGGCACGAGCCCCGAGCCGAACTCGAAGTAGTTGCTCTGGATGAGCGAGACGATGTTGCCCTCGGCATCGATGACGGTGAGGTAGATCGTGTCGCCGCCCTTCTTGTCCGTGATCGACGTGAACTCCGATGGCGGCTCGCTGCATTTGGCCCGCGCCGGATCGATCAGCGCCGCACGCGCCGCCGCGTGCGCCGGGTCGAGCATCTGCTCGACGGGGATGTGCGCCAACAGCGGATCACCCACGTAGCGCAACACGTCGGCGTAAGCGAGCTGCTTGGCTTCCATCATGACGTGCAGCGATTGCGTGGCGTGAAATCCATACTCGCCCATCGGAAAGCGCGACATCATCTGCAGCATCATCAGCACGCCGATCCCCTGGCTGTTGGGCGGCAGCTCGTACACCGTCCAGCCGCGGTAGTCGACGTGCAGCGGCGTCACCCATTCCGGTTGGAAGTCGGCGAGGTCGGCCGCGGTCATCGTGCCGCCGTACTGATGCTCCGTCGCGAGAATAGCGTCGGCCGTCGCGCCCTTGTAGAACCCGTCGCGTCCGTGCTGCGCGATGCGCTCGAGCGTCTGCGCGAGATCGGGATTGCGGAAGATCTCCCCTTCACGCGGCGTGTGGCCGTCGATGAGATACGTCTTCGCGGCGTCGGGCGTCGCCTCGATCGCTCGCTGGTACTCGGCCCACGTGTCGGCGATCACCTCGGTGACCGGAAAGCCTTCGTTCGCATAGCG
>DASSNR010000279.1:0-8429 GCA_035687925.1 Gemmatimonadaceae bacterium
CTCTGAGCCTTGGGCTATGAGCTTGGTCGTGAGTACGGAGATCCGGCACGCCTTTGACTCACAGCCCAAGGCTCAGAGCTCACAGCTCACAGCCCCAAGTTCCCCTGCGCTCCGCTCCCCCCCGCCGCCGGCACCGTATACCCAAAGTGCCGATACGCCTGCGTCGTCGCCATGCGGCCGCGCGGCGTGCGCTGGAGGAAGCCGTTCTGCACGAGATACGGCTCGTACACTTCCTCGATCGTCGCCGCATCCTCGCCCACGGCGGCGGCAATCGTCGTGATGCCGACGGGACCGCCCTCGAACTTCTCGATGATCGTGCGGAGCACACGCGCGTCCATGTCGTCGAGGCCGAACTCGTCGACGTCGAGCATCGCGAGGGCGCCGTCGGCCACCGCGCGATCGATCGCGCCGTTCGCCTTCACCTGCGCGTAGTCGCGCACGCGGCGGAGCAGACGATTCGCCACGCGAGGCGTGCCACGTGAACGGCGCGCGATCTCGGACGAGCCCTCGGCGTCGATCTCCACACGCAACACCTCGGCGGAGCGGGCGACGATGAGCTCGAGGTCTTCGACCGGGTAGAAGTTCAACCGCTCGATGATCCCGAAGCGCGCGCGCATCGGCGGCGTGAGCATCCCGAAGCGCGTCGTCGCGCCGATGAGCGTGAAGCGCTCGATCGGCATCGTGATCGTCTGCGCCTTCGGGCCTTCGGAGAGGCGGATGTCGATGCGGTAGTCCTCCATCGCCGGATAAAGGAACTCCTCGATGATCGGGCGCAGGCGATGGATCTCGTCGATGAAGAGGATGTCCCCCTCGCGCATGTTGGTGAGCGTGCCGACGAGATCGCCCGGCTTCTCGAGTGCGGGACCCGAGGTCGTGCGGATGTTCACGCCCAGCTCGCGCGCAATCAGCTCGGCGAGCGTCGTCTTCCCAAGCCCGGGCGGGCCGTAGAAGAGCGTGTGATCGAGCGGCTCTCGGCGAGCGAGCGCGGCGTCGATGTAGATGCGAAGGCTCTCCTTCACCTTGCGCTGGCCGATGAACTCGGCCAACCGCTGCGGGCGGAGCGACAGCTCGACGACGGATTCGTCGGAGAGCACTTCGGGGGTCGTGATTTCGGCGCGGGACATGGGGTGAACTCTACGCTCTTCTGCTCGGGACACAACCAAGCGGCTCGGCCGACGCGTGCGCGGACCACGCGTCCATCGGCATGCAGAGCCGCACAACCACCGCCGGAATATACACCGAAGACACGCCGAAGATCACGCCCGGGCGAGGACGTGCTCGGGTATCGGAACAGCCCTTGCGGCACCATGGCGGCGTTGGATCATCACGCGCGCATGACCTGCATCAGCAGCCTGCGCGCACGCGGTACCCGTGCCCCGAGGACAGCAGCAACCATGGCGAAGACCATCACCGAGCAGACGGACGTCCGACTCATCGCGCGGCTCAACGATCTGCTCCAGCTCGACCACGACGCCGTCCAGGCCTACACGCTCGCGATCGACAATCTCGACAATCAGCAGTGGGCCAACACGCTCCGCCGCTTCCGCGGCGATCACGAGCACCACATCGACAACCTCAGGACGCTCATCCGGCAGCGCAACGGGACGCCGATCGACCTGCCGCACATCCCGAGCGGGCAGTTCAAGCTCGCGATGCAGGCCGCCGGGATCCCGGGCGGCGACCGAGGCATCCTCCTCACCTTCAAGGCGAACGAGCGGCAGGTGCGGGACAAGTATCGCCGCTTCGCCGAGCTCGACTTCCCCAACGATGTCCAGCGCGTGGTGCGCGACAACGCGGCGGACGAGCAGATGCACTACTCGTGGGCGCTCGAGACGCTCGACGACATCGGGCTCGGGACCGACACCCCGATCGGCCGAGTGGAGTCGATGGTCGAAGTGGGTCACGAGAAGATGGCGGACGCGATGGAGACGTCGGAGCGGAAGGCGATGATCGGCGCGCAGCGCGCGCGGCGCGGCATTGCGCGGCAGTTCAAGCAGCACCCGGTGCGGAGCACGTTGGTCGCCGTAGGCGCGGGCGTGCTCGTGGCGAGTGCGGTGCGGAGCGCCAACACGTAAACCGTCCGCGGCGCGACCGCGCGTCGCACTCGCCATTCATGACGGAGGAAGACCGGTGGCACATCGAGGACCACGACTGAAGGTCGTCCGCCGGTTGGGTACGGTGCTGCCCGGACTCACGCGCAAGGAGTCCGATCGCAAGCCGTATCCGCCGGGGCAGCACGGGCAGAGCCGCACGCGACGGCGCAAGAGCGACTACCGCGTGCAGCTCGAGGAGAAGCAGAAGGTTCGCTATCACTACGGTGTGACGGAGAGCCAGCTGCGCCGGTACTTCGCGCGCGCCACGCGTGAGCCCGGTGTCACGGGCGATGCACTGTTCGCGATGCTCGAGCGACGACTCGACAACGTCGTCTTTCGCCTCGGGTTCGCACCCACCATCCCTGCCGCGCGACAGCTCGTCTCGCACGGGCACGTGAAGGTGAATGGCAAGCGCGTGAACCGCCCCGCGTTCCTCGTCGATCCGGGCGAGGCGATCGCGCTCGATGCACGCGCGCGCATCATGCCGTCGGTGGTCGAGTCCGTGGAGCACGGACCGCAGGTGAAGCTGCCGAGCTACCTCGAGCTCGACCCCGACGACAAGTACACGGGGCGCGTGATCTCCACACCGTCGCGCCCCGACGTGCCGTTCATCGTGGACCAGGCTGCCATTGTGGAGTTCTACGCGAAGTAGATACGCGCTCCCACACCGGTCGCAGGATCGCGGCGGCACCTTCGTTCCCCACGCGGTCCACCGCTGAGAGCGCGACCTCGTCGGGCGTCGGCGAGGTCGCGTCGCGCGCGAGCACGTGCGCGCGCTGCCATCCGGGAAGGATCGCGATCGTCCACGTCGTATCGAAGCGCGCACGCACCACCCACAGCCACGCCTTCTCGTTCGGCGCCGGGCGCATGCGCATCACGGTCCCGCCCGTGATGCTGTCGACGGCGACCGTCACGCGCGGCTTGTGCGGCGCGTGCGAGTCGAGCCACGGCGATGCGGGGACGAGCGCCTGCGTCGCATACAGATCGTTCCGGAGCGAGTCCGAGATCCCGCCCATGTTCTGCATGAGCGCCTTCATGCTGAAGTGCACCACACCCGACGCACCCGGCTGCTTGCGCGTCAGCCGGATCTGCTCGAGGATCTCGCTCGTCGGCCACGCCGAGCTCCCGGTCGCGCCCACTCGGCTCGTGAAGATCCCGGGCCAGATGTTGCGCTTGTGCGCGTTCTGCTCCACCCACCACTCGAGCAGCACAGGGAAGCTCTGCCCCGATTGCGTGATCGGCCAGTAGAGCTGCGGCGTGAAGTAATCGACCCAGCCGTTCACGAGCCATTTGCGTGAGTCCGCGTACAACTGCGAGTAGGCATCGAAGCCGGTGATCTGCTGCGGATTCCCCGGCCGCCAGATGCCGAACGGGCTGATGCCGAACTTCACCCACGGCTTCTCCTGTTTGATCGCGTGATAGAGATCGCGGATGAGGATGTTCACGTTCTGACGCCGCCAGTCGTCGCGGCTCAGCGTGCCGCCCGACTTCACATAGCGCGTCCAGCTCGCGCTGTCGGGGAAGTCGATGTCCTTCCCCGTCGAATCCTTCTCCTTGTACGGGTAGAAGTAGTCGTCGAAGTGGACGCCATCGATGTCGTAGCGGCGCACGACATCGGTGATGACGCGGATCACGTGCTGCCGGACGCGCGGTTCGCCGGGATCGAGCCAGAGATACTGGCCGTACCGCTTCACCAGCTCGGGGTGCGTCTTGCTCAGGTGATTCGTCGAGAAGACCGCGGGCTCCGATGGATGGTATGCACGGTACGGATTGAACCATGCGTGCAGCTCGAGCCCGCGCTTGTGCGCTTCCTCCACGGCGAATGCGAGCGGATCCCATGCGGGCTCGGGCGGCGCGCCCATCTGTCCGTTCAGGTACTCGGACCACGGCTCGTAGCGCGAGTCGAAGAGCGCATCCGCCGCCGGCCGCACCTGCAGGATGACGGCGTTGAGATGCAGCTCGACCGCCTTGTTCAGGATCTGCAGCAGCTCCACCTGCTGCTCCCACGTGCTCAGTCCGGGCTTCGATGGCCAGTCGATGTTGTCGACGGTTGCGACCCACACGCCGCGGAATTCGCGCGGGACGGGCGGGAGCGAATCGGCGACGGATGCCATGTCCGGTGGTGGGGGCGTCCACGTCGGCGTCGAGGCCGACGCAAGCGGCTGGGCGGATGCAGAGCGAGCGACGATGAGCAGGCCGGCGAGCACGACGGCGCGGAGAGGCGTCACGATGAATCGAATGGAGGTTGTGGAGAGGGCGGGTGGTGCGGAGTGCCGCGAGGGGAGGCGCGTCGATGGGCGGCGCGGGAATACTACGGTGAGATGACGCGTGACGCCGTAGCGTGCGTCACACGTGTGCGCGGAGCGACGCCAATCGCTCCGCCGCGCGCTCGAGCGTCTCCAGTCGCTTGCAGAATGCGAAGCGCACGTAGCGCCGCCCGAGCTCCGGTTTGTGATAGAAGCTCGACCCGGGCACCGGAGCGACGCCTACCTCGCGCGCCATCCACTTCGCGAAGTCGACGTCCGATTGATCGCTCAAGCCGGTGAAGTCGGCGAACAGGTAGTACGCGCCTTCGGGGATCGTGAACGTGAACCCGGCCTCGCGCAGCGCGCGCGCAAGGCATTCGCGCCGAGTGCGGTAGTCGGCCGCCAACGTCGTGAAGTACGCGGGGTCGAAGCGGAATCCTGTCGCGGCCGCGGCCTGCAGCGGCGCGGGCGCGCCGACGGTGAGAAAGTCGTGCACCTTCCGGATGGCGTTCGTCGCCTCGGCGGGCGCGATCGCGTAGCCGAGACGCCACCCCGTGCAGCTGAACGTCTTCGAGAGACTCGAGATGATCACCGTCCGCTCGCGCATCCCGGGCATCATCGCGATCGGGTGGTGCGAGCCCGTGTAGATGATCTTCTCGTACGGATCATCAGTGAACGCCCACGCGTCGAACTCCACGCACAGCTCGGCGATGCACCCGAGCTCCTCACGCGTGAAGACGCGCCCCGTCGGGTTGTGCGGCGAGTTGACAATGATCGCCTTCGTGCGCGGCGAGAAGGCGCGGCGCAGACGGTCTGGATCGATGCGCCACGCCGGCGGGTCGAGCGGAACGAACACCGGTGTCGCGCTCGCGAGAATCGCGTCGGGCCCGTAGTTCTCGTAGAACGGCTCGAGGACGATCACCTCGTCGCCCGGATCGATGAGCGCGAGGAAGGTGGACGCCATCGCCTCCGTGGCGCCGCACGTCACCGTGACCTCGCGCTCGGGATCCACCGGCATGCCATACCAGTCGCGATACGTCTCGGCGATCGCGTGCCGCAGCGTGGGATTCCCCCACGTGATCGCGTACTGGTTGATGTCGCCGTCGATCGCCGTGCGGGCCGCCTCCTTCATCGCTTCCGGCATGGGGAAATCCGGAAAGCCCTGCGCGAGGTTGATCGCCCCGTGCTGGTTCGCAATCCGCGTCATCTCGCGAATGACGGATTCCGTGAAGGTCGCGGTGCGCGCCGCACTCTCGCTCATGTGATGATTCCCACGCGATGGACTCGATGTGCTCAGGATCGGCGATGATTGTGCGCTGCGTCACTCGGCCGCGTCAAGTGAGTGAGATGCACGAGCCACGATCGAGCCACTCGGCATGAGGGTTGCTTCATCTGATCACTGTCGGGCACGAGAGTGTTGACTCACCCCAGTCGCAGAGGAGTACAGCCATGGCAGGCATGCTTTGGACGGTTGTCGTTGTCCTTTTCGTCCTCTGGCTGTTGGGCATCATCTTCCACGTAGCCGTGTGGCTCGCGTGGATCCTGCTGGCCATCGCCATCGTCGTCGCGATCGCGCGGCTCATCACGGGGCGGCGACCAGTAGTTTAGCGGAGCACCGCGTTGTCTTTCCGAGCGCTCGGACAGACAACGCGGTGCCTACCGCGCGCCCACTTTGCTCAGCGCCTTGCGAATCAGCTCCGGTGCAGGCATCCCTCGCGCCCCTTCATCGAGCGCGACGCGCACCGCCTTCTCCGCGTCTGCCGTATTGTAGCCGAGCGACACGAGCGCGCGGATCGCATCTTCGACGGACGCGCCTTCAGGGCGCGGCATCCCCGCGACGGGCTCCACGAGGAGACCGTCCAACTTATCGGCCAGGTCGAGTGCCAGCCGCTCCGCCTTCTTGCGCCCGACGCGCGGGACACCCTGCAGCGTCGCGACATCCTTCTCGCGAATCGCGCGTACCAGCCGCTCCGCGGACAGCGTCGACAACATCCCAATCGCGAGCCCCGGCCCGATGCCGGTCGCGGTGAGCAATCGCTGAAAGACGCGCTTCTCGAATGCGCTGCTGAAGCCGAAGAGCAGCCACCCATCATCGCGCACCACGAGATGCACGTGCAGCGCGACCTCGTCACCAACCTTGGGCAGCGTTTCGTAGACGCTGAGCGGAATCACGATCTCGTACCCCACGCCGCCCGCCGTCATGACCTCCACGCGGTCGAGATCCTTGGCGACCACGGTGCCCCGTATGTGCGCGATCACGATGCGTCTCCGTTCTGTCCCGTGCCTTTGCGTCGACTCATGAGGCTCGCCGTGCGCGTGGAGCCGAGTCGCGGAAGCCGGGCGCTCATGATGTGCGCGAGCGCGGCGGCCGCGCCATCGGCGGCGTCCGCGGGCTGCGGGACGGCCTTGAGTCGGAGCAGTCGCGTCACCATGAACTGCACTGCTCCTTGGTGGCCGAGCCGGTCCCCACCACCGCCTTCTTGATCTCTGCCGGCGGATACTCGTGGATGTCGAGGCTCGCCTGCTCGGCCGCGAGCAGGATCACGCCGCGCGCGTGACCGAGCACGACGGTCGTGCGGACGTTCCGCGCATAGAACACATCTTCGATCGACAGCGCGTCCGGGTGATGCCGTGCGATGAGCTCGCGGATGTCGTCGTAGATTTCGCGCAGGCGCACCGGGAGTGGATCTCGCGCCGTGGTGCGGATGACCCCACACTCGATGAGCGAGAGGGAGCCGAATGGCTCCCCCGCAACGACGCCGTACCCGGTGGCCGCGGTGCCCGGATCGACGCCGAGTACGATCACGGGCGGACGCTCACGCCTGGGCCATCTCGGCCACGTCCATGTCGAAGTTGGCCTCGACCTTCTGGACGTCGTCCAGGTCCTCGAGCTCTTCCAGGAGCTTGAGGAGCGACTCGGCGGTCTTCCCCTCCACGCGCACCGTGGTTTTCGGGATCATCGTGATCTCCGACTCGCGCACCGGGAGTCCCGTTGCCTCGATCGCGCTGCGCACGGCGTGCAACGTGGTCGGCTCGGTGGTGATCACGTACTGATCGCCGTCGCGCTGGAAATCTTCCGCGCCTGCCTCGAGCGCCACCCCCAGAAGAACATCTTCATCGAGGCCAGCGGCCTCGATGAAGATCTGGCCCTTCCGCTCGAACATCCACGCCACGGAGTTTGCCGCGCCCATGTTGCCGCCGCCGCGCGAAAGCTTGTGGCGGACGTCGGCCACGGTGCGCGTGGGATTGTCGGTGAGCGCGTGGATCAACAGCGCGACGCCGCCAGGTCCGTACCCCTCGTACGTGATCTCCTGGTAGTCGACGCCCTCCAGCTCGCCCGTCCCCTTCTTGATCGCGCGCTCGATGTTGTCCTTGGGCATCGACGCGGCTTTCGCGGCATCGATCGCGGCGCGCAGGCGCGGATTCCCCTCGGGATCACCGCCCCCGGCTTTCGCCGCGACCGTGATCTCGCGGATGAGCTTGGTGAACAGCGCGCCGCGCTTCGCGTCGGCTGCGGCCTTGTAATGCTTGATCTGCTTCCATTTACTGTGGCCGGCCATAGAAATCCTGCGTCCGTGCGATCGCTCTGGAAGAGCCTCGAGATGATGGAGATGTGCCGCGTGGTGTGTGGTATTAATTATAGCGGTGGCGCGCACCTCGGCCAAATGCGGCCGCGATCGCTTCTCCCTCATTCGCTCTGATGTTCGGCATTCCGGTCCCACGCCCATCGCGAGTCCACGTCATCGTCCGTCGTGAATGGCACGAGGCGGTCGCGAGTCGGTCGTTCCTGGTCGTCTCGATCATGCTCCCGGGACTGATGCTCGTGCTCGCGATGCTCCCCATGTATCTCGCGGGCGGCGCCGCGGCATCATCGCCATCGGACGAGCTGCTCGCCAATCGCTACATGCTCGGCCTGCTGCTCGTGCTGCTGCTCTTTCTGGGCGTGGCCGCGCAATCGCAGGCGCTGCTGCGGAGCGTGATGGAGGAGCGGGGGACGCGAACCATGGAGCTCCTGCTCTCGAGCATCACCCCGTTCGAGCTGCTGCTCGGCAAGCTGCTCGGCTACTGCGCCGTCGCGATGACGCAGCTC
>DASSNR010000352.1:0-3184 GCA_035687925.1 Gemmatimonadaceae bacterium
AACGCGGATGAACGCGGATACGGCAACAGTAACGAACACGAGCCGGTGACACGACGTAGGGAGCGCAGGTTCATGCGGCCCGCTGCCAGAGTTGGACCTGACGCACGAACGGGATGCCTGGCATGACTCTCCCGGCATCCCGTTCGCGTGCTGCATGTGGTGTGCTAGAAGTCGTCGCAGGCGACCTGACCGCGCGCCGCAAAGTGGTGCTCCGCGTCGGTCCGCGCGAATATGCGTGGATGCGTGCTCGACACCGGACGTGAGCCGGCCCAGACGACGCAGCTCTTACCAGGGATCGAGTCGTACACGGCCTTCGCGGCCCAGGATGCGGTGTCAGCCCACAGGTACGTGAAGTGGAGTGCGGAATCGAAAGAATTTCCCGCGATCTTCGACGCGTCGCCCGGGTAGGTTCCCGTTGTGCCACGCGCGCGCTCCTGCGTGAGGACGAGGTCCCGCAACTGAATCGTCATGAAGTTTCGAACATTGAACGACCAGTCCGCGTGCGACGGCTTGCCGTCGCCATCGCAGACGATGTGGCCCTCGGGAGCACTCTTCGTCTCCATTGCAGTCGTGGGCCACGCGGAGCGTGGAATCCAGCCTATGTGCAGGATACATGTCGCACCGGGAGCGAGCGCGTCGCTCGCTTCTACTACGTAGGCATAGTTGCCGGCCCATGAGAGGCGAATGGTTACTCCCGCTTCCGGGTTGTAGCGTGCTGCACCCATCACCTCGATGGACGGCGCGTACTTGCCGAAGTCGGAATAATACGCCTCCTGCGCGACCATGAGGTTTCTCATCGACACCTGCATCGCACGGAGCGCTTCCGGCGAAATGCTCTCGTTCGGTATGGCATTCGTGCGCCACGGAGCCGCAAGCGCGAGTCGCATGCCCGACGGCCGAGGAACGACCGTGGCCGCAGCGGCGGGGATGGCGGACAGAACGACCACGGCAAGTGCAGTCAACACCGCGTGACGCGGGCAATGGGTGCTCAACATGCTGATCCTCCTCTCGAGAAAGGTTGGGGGGTCAGACAACGCGGCCAACGGGACAACACGCCGCGACGACACGCGGCGTCCGACTTCGATGAGCAGTGCGCCGTACGCCGAGACATCGGGGACGCGACGCAGCACGCGTGCGTCGCAGTCCAGCTCGATGGCGAGACGCAGCCGGTGCGCGAGCCACCAGAGCACGGCGTTCCACGGCGTGAGCGCAACCACGATGCGGGCGGCGAGGAGCATGACGGGATCGCCCGCGCGCATATGCTCCCGCTCGTGATGCAGGATGAGACGCTGATCATTCGGAGGCGCCGAGAGCACCCACTCGGGGACGACGATCGCCGGGCGGATGAATCCGGCGACCGCGGGACCGACGTCGGGCGAGACGAGCACGCGCTCCCCTGCGACGTCGGCGACGCGCCACTCACGGCGCAGGCGATGCAAGCGGCACAGCGCGATCGCGAGGCGCACGGCGAGCGCGATCGATGCCAGTGCCCACGCCGCGAGCAGCAGCGAGTTCGACACCGCATATGATGCGGCGGCGGAGCGCATCGGACCCGGGGACGGTGCCTCGACGACGGTCGGGAGCGACGCGGAGCGACGCGTCACGACGGGCGCAGGCGTGATCTGGGCGGCGCGTGTGTCCTGAAACGCACGCTGCATTCGAGGCACGAGTACGGGAGCGACGAGCGCTCCGACGATGGCCATCGCCCAGACCCAGCGCGTCGGCCGACGCGCGACGCGGCGCGTTCGCTCGGCGAGCAGCGCAGCCAGTGCGACCAACGCGCTCACCGCAAGCCAGTAGCCCATCCAGGATGCGATCATCGCTCGCCCTCCCGAATCCGCTCCTCCAGCAGTCGCTGCAGCTTCCGGAGGTCGCGCGGGCGGAGCTCGCGGTCGCTCACCAGGTGCGTGAGGAGCAGGTCGGGGGAGCCACGGAAGAGCTTGTCGACGAGCCGCCGGAGCGCGCTCGTCCCCGCCGTCTCCCGCTCGACGATCGCGCGGTAGCGGTGCGCACGCCCCTCGGCGGCGTGCTCGACACGTCCCTTCTCCTCGAGCGTGCGCAGCACCGTGAGCACGGTGGTGTACGCGAGATCGTCGGCCAACCGGTCGCGCACCTCCGCGACGGTCGACGGGCCGTGCTCCCAGAGCACGGCCATGACGTCCAACTCTCGATCGGTGAAGGAGATGTCCATGGCGCCTCACAACTAGGGTGTGTTTGATAAGTAGACACGGAGGTACGTCCGGAGCATGCCGAGCTGGAGCATCGCGTGGTAGCGCACCGCGAGTTTCTCGTAGCGCGTGGCGATCGCGCGGCATTCCTTGAGGAACCCCAGACAGCACTCGATCACGTGCCGGCGGCGATACGCGTTGCGATCAAAGGCCGGCGGGCGGCCGTGGCGATGGGCGATTTGGTCCTTCCGCTCCGGGATCGTCGTCCGAATGTGATGCGCGCGCAGCCAGGCGCGGATGCGCCGGACACTGTAGCCGCGATCCCCGGCGAGCTGGCCGGGGCGGCACCGGGGCCGGCCCACGAGGCGGCGCGGGATGCGCACGGCGTTCAAGACGGGTTCGACGTAGCGCGACTCGTGCGCCTGTCCGGGGCTCAGGACGATCACCAACGGCAGCCCTCGGCCATCAGTGGCCAGGTGCAGCTTGGTGCCGAAGCCGCCGCGGCTCCGGCCGAGCGCGTGATCGCTCGCTTCGCCCGGGGGCCAGTGGGCCGGGTTTTTTTTCCGCGCCCGCCGCCGCCTTGTGGGCGCGAACATTCGAGCCGTCGATGCACCAGAGATCCCAGTCGAGTTGGTCTGCCTCGTCGAGTAGTTGTCGGAGCTCGGCGAGTAGTCGCGCCCAGAGGCCGGAGCGCTGCCAGTGGGCAAAGCGGCTGTAGACGGTTTCCCACGGCCCGTAGCGCGCCGGGAGATCGCGCCAGGGGACGCCGGTCTTGAGGCGCCAGAGCATGCCATTGAGGATCGTGCGATGATCCTTGAACGGCCGGCCCCGCCCCTGTTGTGGCGGCAGGAGCGGAGCGACCAGCGCCCATTCCGCATCGGAGAGTTCATGTCGTCGTACCATTGCCAACCTCGAGCAACAAAGCGTCGCTGCCCGATGCTGCATCCATCGCACCACTTATCAAACACACCCTAGCCGATCATCTCACGCAGCACGAGTAGGCAGCACCCTGCAAC
>DASSNR010000293.1:0-2125 GCA_035687925.1 Gemmatimonadaceae bacterium
AGCGCATCGCCGAGGGCGAGAAAGAGCGCGACGCCGGACGCACCATCGTTCGCGCCGGGGACGGGGAGATTCTTCTCGCTCGGCGGCGTGTTGTCACCGTCGGAGATGGGGCGCGTGTCCCAGTGCGTCACGTAGAGCACGCGCTCGGTGGCCAGCGGGCGGAAACGTGCGAGGATGTTGCGGAGCGGAAGCGTGTCGCCCTTCGCGGTGATGTGGTTCCAGCTCTGCACTTCGACGGTGTCCGCGCGCTGGCGCATCTGATCGATGATCCAGTCGCCTGTCTTGCGCGCGCCGTCGGTGCCGGGGATGCGCGGACCGAAGTCGAGCTGCGTCTTCACGTAACCGAGTGCGGTCTCGCCGTTGAAGTCGGTGCGTGCGCCACCCATGTGCTCGCATCCGAAGAGGGTGAGGAGAGCGGTGAGCAAGAGGGCTCCGCGAGCGCGAGTGATCACCGGCATGCTCCGGTGCGTACGCAGCGAGCGACGATGGCGACGGCGATAGCTTCCGACGGTCGCCAGTCGTCAGTAGGACGATCTGCAGTCGAGAACACGACGATCCTTGGGGACGAAGGGCGTGAGCAAAGGGGGAGCGACGAGTGGTGCGACGCGGAGAACGCTACGCCGTGTCGCGTGGAGCGCAAGTCGAGCCCCGGGGTATCATCATACAGTTCTGAAGGTCGGGGGGTCCTCTTAAGCGTCATGGGAAGTGGGTCGTGGGTTCCGGGTCGTGCGAGCAGGGATCGCGCACCCGAACGGGCCGCACCCGCGGCATAGGTCATTAGATTGGTGGGACTTTATGAACGCGCTCGCAGACATCACTCGCCTCGCATCATCCACGCGCTCCGGCGTGGGGCGCCCTGAGGGCGCCGCGCACCGGTGAAGATTCTCACGCGCTACGTGCTCAAGGAGCACGTGGGTCCTCTCTTTTTCTCGCTCGCCGCGCTCACTGCGCTGCTCCTGCTGCAGCAGGTGGCCAAACGGTTCGGCGACCTCGTGGGGAAAGGGCTGTCGTGGGGGGTGATCGGCGAGTTCTTCCTGCTCTCGGTCCCATTCATCATCGCGATGACGCTCCCGATGGCGGTGCTCGTCGCGGTGCTGTACGCGTTCAGCCGGCTCGCCTCGGAGAACGAGATCACGGCGCTCCGCGCGAGCGGCGTGAGCATCCTGCGCATCGTGCGGCCGGTGCTCTGGGCCGGCCTCCTGGTCGCCATCGTCATGCTCGGCTTCAACGACCAGGTGCTCTCGCGCAGCAACCATCGCCTGCGCACGCTGCAGACGGACATCGCGCGCAAGAAGCCGACGTTCACGCTGCGCGAGCAGGTGATGAACGAGGTGTCGCCGGGAAAGCTGTTCCTCAAGACGGGACACATCGACCCGGCCACGAACAAGCTTCGCGAGGTGACGATCTACGACTTCACCGATCCGCTGCGCCGTCGCACGGTGTACGCGGACAGCGGGGTCATGGGGATCACGCCGGACATGAAGGACCTGCAGATGACGCTCTACAACGGCTACTCGACCACGGTGCCGCGCGAGTCGCCGGGGCAGCTGGAGCGCGTCTTCTTCACCAAGGACTTCGTGCGCGTGCGCGGCGTGGGGAACGAGCTGCAGCGGACCAAGGAAGACAACTACAAGGGCTCGCGCGAGATGTCCGTGTGCGAGATGGAGGCGCAGTATCAGCGGAAGCTCGCCGAGTACGCGGACGCGAAGAAGGAGCTGGCCGACGCGCTCGCGCAGACGACGCATCTCGAGGTGACGGGTCAGGTGCCCGCACCCAAGCTCGAGCAGCCGCGGACCGAGGCGCCCGCGCCCACCAGGACACCCGCGCCGCGACAGCAGCTCACGATCGGCGGTGCGTACTGTTCGCTGGTGACGAAGGTGGCTTCGCTCTTCACCGCGCGCACGGCATCGGCCGCGGAGCTGCCGCAGGGCGGGCAGGGCGGCGCGCACACGCCGCCGCAGGGTGCACGGAGCAGCACGTCCACACCGGCGCAGCGTGTGCGCGCGACGGTGCAGCATCCGGTGCGCTCCTCGCCGCGGCTCCAGGGGAGAGCGCACACGCTCCAGCGCCCCGATAGCGCCGACGCCCGCCGCCTCGCGCGTCCCGAGGGCGCCGTGCTGCGGCA
>DASSNR010000328.1:0-2044 GCA_035687925.1 Gemmatimonadaceae bacterium
CTGCTCGCCGATGTGCGCCCGCAGCCCCTCGACAGACGCCACGTCGGTCTCCGTGCGTAAGAGCCGGAGCCCGTGGCTCGAGACGATGAGCTGCACCTTCCGCTCCGCCCGCACCAGCTCCTCGAGCAGCCGCACCGCGTACGGCGCCCCCGATGCGCCCGTGATCGCGAAGACGATCGGCCGCTCGGCGGCGCTCATCGAACGAGACGCTCCGCGAGCACGAAGGCGAAGAAGGCGATGCTGATCACCCCGTTCATGGTGAAGAACGCCGCGTCGAGCTTCGAGAGATCATCCGCGCGCACCAGGGTGTGCTCGTAGAGCAGCAGCCCGGCGGCGACCGCTGTTCCCGCGGCGTAGATCCACCCCGCGTGCGCCGCGACACCGGCGGCCGCGAGCGAGAGGATGGTCACCGTGTGCAGCGCCCGCGAGATCGCGATCGCGCGGCGCTCGCCGAGCTTCGCCGGAATCGAATGCAGTCCGTGCTCGCGATCGAACGCGGCGTCCTGCAGCGCGTAGAGGATGTCGAAGCCGCCGCTCCACGTCGTGACCGCCACCGCGAGCGCGAACAGCAGCCACCACGGCTCGCTCCACCGCCCGGTGATCGCGAGGTACCCTCCTGCCGGCGCGATCGCCAGCCCGAAGCCGAGTACCAGGTGCGACCAGCGGGTGAAGCGCTTGGTGTAGCTGTAGAAGCACACCCAGGCCAGCGCGAACGGCGCCAGCGTCAGGCAGAGCGGATTGAGCTGCCACGCGGCGACCACGAACACCGCCGAGGCGATCCCCACGGCCAGCGACGCTTCCGCCACCGTGAGCACGCCCCGCGGCAGCTCGCGCATCGAGGTGCGCGGATTGCGCGCGTCGATCTGCCGGTCGACGATGCGATTGAACCCCATCGCCGCGAAGCGCGCCGCGGTGAACGCGAGCACGATCCAGCCGAGCGCCCCGAGCGTGACGCGCGCGTGGTAGGACGCCAGCGTCACCCCCACCAGCGCGAACGGCAGCGCGAACACCGTGTGCGGCAGCTTCACGAAGTTCACGTACGCCGTCAGGCGCGACGTGCCCGCGAACGTCTGTCCCTCGCGCATCACTTCCCTCCTCCACCCGACGGAATGCCGAGCGACGGCCACAGCGCGTCCACCCGGCGCTTCGTCTCCTCATCCATCACGATCACCTCCGGCCACTCGCGCGTGAACCCCTCCTCGGGGAGCTTGCGGGTGGCATCGAGCCCCATCTTCGACCCGTAGGTGAAGGTGCGGCTCGAGTGATCGAGCACGTCCATCGGCCCCATGGTGAAGCGCGCGTCGCGCTCGGGATCGATGTTGTTGAGCGCCACCCACCACGCCTCCTGCGGGTCGCGCACGTTCACCCACTCGTCGACGATCACCAGCACCTTCGCCAGCGACATCAGCCCCTGCCCCCAGAGCGCGTTCATCACCTTGTACGCCTGTCCGGGATATTCCTTCCTGATGGAAACGAACACCAGGTTGTGGAAGATCCCTTCCGCCGGCATGTGGTAGTCCACGATCTCGGGGATCGTGAGCTTGAGTAGCGGGAGGAAGATGCGCTCCGTCGCGTGGCCGAGGTAGAAGTCCTCCATCGGCGGCCGCCCGACGATGGTCGCCGGCATGATCGGCTGCTTCCGCATCGTGATCGCCGTGACGTGCACCTGCGGGTACAGGTCGGCGAGCGAGTAGAAGCCGGTGTGGTCGCCGAACGGCCCCTCGGTCACCAGCGGCTCGGCGGGATCGATGTACCCCTCGATCACGAAGTCCGCCTCGGCGGGCACATCGAGATCGCACGTCAGCGCCTTCGCCAGCATCACGGGGCTCTTCCGCAGGAAGCCGGCGAAGAGGAACTCGTCCACCGTCGGCGGCAGCGGCGCGGACGCCGAGTACATCGACGGCGGGTCGGCGCCGAGCGCGATGCACACCGGCATCTTCTCGCCGCGCTCGGCCATCTCGCGCCAGTGCGCGGCGCCCACCTTGTGCCGCTGCCAGTGCATCGCCAGGGTGCGCTTCCCGGTCTGCATGATGCGATACATCCC
>DASSNR010000330.1:0-7215 GCA_035687925.1 Gemmatimonadaceae bacterium
CTGGGCCACCATCGCGTGCAGCTCCTCGTCGCGCATCACGCGGTTGGCGCGCTTGGCGGCCTCGAACAGATGCTGACAGAGCGCCGCGTCGTTCGCGTCGTGTCCGTGCTCCTCGAGCCAGCAGCGCACGTTCGAGATGCCGGAGACGTGCGAGATCTCGATACGCTGCGCGAGCCCGAAGTCCCCCGCCGGCACGCCGGAGTAGATGCGGTCGGCGAGCCACGCGTGCCCCTTCTTACGCGCCTTGATGATCGCCGCCGCGTGCACGCCGGTGCCCGTACGGAATGCGTCGTCGCCCAGCACCGGATAGCTCGGCGGAATCGGCACGCCGCACGCGCGCGACGCGAGCTGCGAGTACTCGGGCAGCCGGCTCAGATCATGATCGTGCGCGCCGAGGAGCTTGAGGTTGATGAGCAGCAGATCCATCTCCGCGTTCCCCACGCGCTCGCCGATGCCGAGCGCGGTGCCGTGCACGCGATCGACGCCGGCCTGGATCGCGGTGAGCGAGTTGGCGAGCCCGAGCCCGCGGTCACGATGACCGTGCCAGTCGAGCTTCACATCCTCGCCGCTCGGCGCGATCACCTCGTCGCGGATGAAGCGCACGAGGGCGCGCACGCCCGCCGGCGTCGCATGGCCGACCGTATCCGCGAGACAGAGCCGACGCGCACCCCAGCCAATCGCTGCACCGTACAGCGCCTTGAGCGTCTCCGGCGCGGCGCGCGTCGTGTCTTCCGTCACGAACATCACGGGGAGCCCTTCGCGCACGGCGAAGGTGACCGCCTCCTCGCTCACACGAAGCATGCGGTCCAGCGTCCAGTCCTCGGCGTACTGCCGGATGGGCGACGACCCGATGAACGTCGCCGCTTCGATGGGAATCCCTGCCGCCTGCGAGATGCGCGCGATCGGCTCGACATCGCTCACGACGGTGCGCGCCGCGCAGTTGGCCTCGAGCGGCAGCTTCGCGGAGGCGATCTCCGTCGCCAGTGCCAGCGTGTCCGCGCGCGTCCTCGGCCCTGCACCCGGCAGCCCGATGTCCGCCGACGCGATGCCGAGCTCGACCATCAGGTGCAGCAGCGCCTGCTTGTCCTCGATGGCCGGATCGGTGACCGAGGGACACTGCAGTCCGTCACGCAGCGTCTCGTCGTTCAGCTCGACGCGGCACGTGCTCCAGTCGAAGCCCGGGGCTTCGGTGTTCCAGTCGTGGATGAGGTCGCGTTCGTGCATGGTAGTTCGGGACTCTTCTTGTCGAACAATACCCCGCGCGCACGGAGTTAGCGATGGCCCTTGCGTCCGGCCCCGGTCTCGCTCTATGTGAGGTCATGCCCACGCACTTGCCGTTGCGCTCGCTCTGGCACAGCGACGCGCTCTATCGGGCGCGGCAGCAACTCCTGCTTCGCGATGAGTCGACCGTCGCAATGCAGATCGCCGTTTCCGAGATCGCCGCGCCGACGGGCGAGGAGCACGCGCGCGCGATGTGGATCGCCGAGCGCTTCCGGCGGCTGGGGTTGTGCGACGTGCGGACCGACGAGGCGGGGAACGTGATCGGCAGTCGACGCGGCGTCGCGGATGAGCCGCCGGTCGTCGTGTGCGCGCACCTCGACACGGTGTTCCCGCACGGCACCGAGGTGAGCGTCACGCGTGCCGGCGCTCGCCTCGCCGGCCCCGGCATCGGCGACAACGGGCGTGGGCTCGCCGCGATGCTCGCGCTCGCCGAGGTGATCGATGGACGTCAGCTGCGCACGGTGGCACCGGTCGAGTTCATCGCGACCACGGGTGAGGAAGGGACGGGCGATCTGCGCGGCGCCAAGTGCGCCTTCGCCGACGCCGCGGTGACGGCGGCCATCGCACTCGACGGCGCAGGTGATGAGCGCATCGTCAATCGCGCACTCGGCTCGCGTCGGTATCGCATCGCCTTCCGCGGTCCCGGCGGACACAGCTGGACCGCCTTCGGTGTTCCGAACGCGGTGCACGCGGCGGCCATTGCCGCCGCGAAGCTCGCCCGCCTCCCGCTGCCACGCGAGCCGCGCACCACGCTCTCCGTCGGCCGCATTGGCGGCGGAATCTCGGTGAACACGATCCCCGACGAAGGGTGGCTCGAGATCGATGTCCGCTCCACGTCGTGCTACGCACTCGATCTCATCGAGCGCGAGCTCCGGCACGTCGCGCGCGTCGCTCGCGATGAGGAGAACGATCGGAGCACACGCGGCTCGGCGCCGCTGTCCGTCGTGGTCCAGCTCATCGGCGACCGTCCGAGCGGCGAGACGGCGGCCAGTCATCCACTCGTCGTCATGGCGATGGAAGCGACGCGTCTCGTCGGCCGCGAGCCCGAGCTCGCCACCGCGTCCACCGATGCGAACGTCCCGATCAGCCGCGGCATCCCCGCCATCGCCATCGGCGCCGGCGGCCGCGGCGGCGACGCACACACGCCGGGCGAGTGGTTCGACAACACCGACGCGTGCCTCGGAATCGCGCGCGCGCTGGGCGTGGTGGTGGGGGTGGCAGGTGTGAGTTGTGAGCTTTGAGCTTTGAGCTGTGCGCTGTGGGTTGTGAGCGGGCTATGAGCCACAGGCGTGCTCGATCCCCGTGCTCACAACCCAACGCATAGCCCAAAGCTCAGAGCTCACAGCTCACAGCTTCCATCTCATCTCTCTACCGTCACCACATACCCCTCGACATCCCCTCTCACCACATTCGTGCTGTCCGCCACCTGGACGACGTGCGCGGTGTAATGCGCTGCGTCGTTCACGTCGGGGACGGAGAAGTGCAGCACCTCGCCCGATGCGATGCGCCCGAAGAGCGCGGCGGTGACGGTGTCGCCACGCTGACGGACGTGCAGCAGCATCCCTGACGGCGCCTGCACGTCGGAGATCCCCGATCCATTCACGGTGACGAGGAGTGCGGCGTCGTCGGAGTGCGGTGTGGTAAGCTGGACGGTGAGCACTCCCGGGACGGAGGGCCGAACCGTCTTGTCGTGCGAGCTGGGTTGCGTGGGGGAATCGTGTCCGCACGCAACGAGCAGCGCCGCGCACGTGGCGACCATCACCGATCTGATCCCGATATGCATTCGCATGCTGCGATCGCTCGTGTCGAGTATCATGGACGCTGCTCCGGGTTGTGCCGCGGCTCGTTCGTCGTGCGGTCGGCGCGTGGCGTCGTCGGTGCTCGGTCGAGTACACGCGCGCTGTCGCTCGCAACATGCGAGGACTCGAGCGTGCCGGTATCGATCAACCAGGCGCGCACGTCGCCCACGTCCAGATGCCCGTTCCGGTTGCCGAGCAGATCGAGGAATCGCACGTCGTTGGTGCTGAGCGGAGTGGCGGCGCCGAGGAGCTGATCCATCACGTTCGCCGCGGCGAGCACCGGCTTCACCACGGTGAGCTGTATCGTCTGGCTCCCGGTGAGTGAGTCGCGCGTCGCTGTGATGGTGACTGTATATGAGCCTGCCGCTTCCGGAATGCCGCGCACGATCCCGGTCGCGCTGTCGAGCGAGAGCCCGGCGGGGAGCGCGCCCTTGGCGACGCTCCACGCCGTACGTCCTGCGCCACCCGTCGCCGTGAGCGTGTCGGCGAACGGCGCGCCCATGACCGCATTTCCGTGCATCGAGTCCGAGGCGATCGTGAGCGCGGCGCTGAAGTGCGCCGTCACGCTCCGATTGCCCAGCATCGCGAGCGTGCACGCACCGGTGCCAGAGCACGCGCCGCTCCATCCCGTGAACGCGGCGCCGGCGTTCGGCGTCGCCGAAAGCGTCACACGCTGTCCGCGTGTGCCGAGGACGGTCGAGCACCGACCGGTGCAGCTCCCCGATGTGCTCCCGGTGATCGCGCCCGGACCCATCGCCTGCATCTCGAGCCGCCAGCCGCGAATCACGGTCACACCGAACCCGGTCGGCGTCTCGGAGTCGACGGTCATCGTGATGCCGTTCAACGAGTCGTTGAACGTTTCGCCGGGCGTCCACATCGCACCGGCATCGTTCGGGTCGCCGTTCCCGTCGACGTCCACCACCCACGCCCGCTCCGGTCGCGTCATGTCGACCGTGTGCAGCACTACGGCTTCGCCGGGCAGGTGCGCATCGTAGCCGACGAAGCGCCGCGCCTCCGCGGTATACCACGGCCCGCCGTCGCCGCTCATCGGAATCTGCAGCATCAGGTAGCCGGAGCCCGATGTCGGATCCTCGCTGCGCTCCAGCATCACCGATTGACTGCTCGGCATCGGTGGAATGAGAATGCGCGACGCGGGGATCCATCCGGCGATCGCCTTGTTCAACGCGATGGTCTGCTCGCCGACCCAGGTGGATGGCGAGATATTCGTTTCATACGACCCGTAGGGATAGCTCATCACATCCCAGTGCGAGTCGTAGATCTGATTGTACGGGCCGCGCGAATGTGTCCACCCGAGCGTGTGCCCCATCTCATGCGCGAACGTCGCGGGCGTGCTCCAGTTCGGCATCCACGTCACGCCGTACGTCTTCGTCTGGCCGTCGCGTGCGAGCGTCGCGCTCCCACCGTACGCGGCGGACGCATTGCCATTGAACTGCAGGATGACGCCGCTGAACTGCGTGAAGTCGACGTCGGCATCCGCGGCATCCGCGCAATCGTTGAGGAGCGCGTCGAAGTTCGGATCCTGCTGCGACCCGTTCGCGAAGTAATAACTGTAGGGATGCGGGAGCGTGTACCATCCGACGACTTTGCTCCCCTCGATCCCCATCAGACCGTCGGAGATCTCCCGCCAGTAGCTGCCCACGCCGGGGAACGACGTTCCCAGCCACTGTGCATACACGCTCGCCGAATAGGGAACGGCAACGGAGTCGCTGTAGCGGCACAGGATGGCGACGTACGGCTTGCTCCCCATCTGCGGATTCGACGCGACCACGCTGGTGCTGGCGGACGTCGATGATGTGACGTCGAACGATGAGACGCGCATCGCGGAGATTGCGGGTGTCGTCGACGACGTCGGCGCCGACGTGATCACGCTTCCGCTCACGCTCACTCGGCGCCGATCGAGTGCGCTCAGCCCGCCGGCCGCGCGCAGCGTGGCATCATCCAGTGAGAGCCGCGTCCAGCGACCCGCATCGTCGATCACCACGTAGACGGGCGCGGGCGGCGTGCGTCCCGTGTGCGGATCGACCCAGATCGCATGGAGCCACCCCGACGTCACGCGCTGTTGCGCGTGCGCGGCGCGTGCGGCGAACGCGCACAGGGCGGCGGTGACAACGAGGAGCGCCTTGCCAACGCAACGCGCGCACGCGAGCGACCGTCCCGACATCGAGAGCTGCCCTCCTCCGTGAAGGGTGCGCCTCTTCACGGCTCGTCGCGGGCGTACGATCGCGAACGTCGCGACCAACGGCGCCGAGCAGGAGGCTTCGCTCCGCTCCGGTGCAAAGGTCGCACCGGAGCGGAAGCGCTCGTGCCGGGATGGAAATCAGTCTGTCAGGATGTGACGGAGCGCACCGTCGAATGGTCGGCGATCGTCACCTCGCCAGTCACACCCGTGACGATCGCATGGTCGCCGACCATGGAGCACGTCAGCGTCGAATCGGTGATCGTCGTCCCCGACCCGACGATCACGTCGCGCAGCGCCGAGCGCTCGATGGTGCTCCCTGCGCCGATGGACACGTTCGGTCCGATGCGCGCGTTCTTGAGGACGACACCGTCGGCGATGTATACCGGATCGACGATCGTCGAGCCGTCGATACGCGACGGCCGCCGTGCGCGACCCTTCTCCAGCATCGCGCGGTTCGTCTCGAGCAGCGTCTCGAGCTTCCCCGCATCGTACCACCCTTCGACGTCGAGCACTTTGATCGTCGCGCCGTGGTCGATCATGTACTGGAACGCGTCGGTGAGGTAGAACTCGCCCTTGTTCGGCGGCTGCCGCATCACGTGGTCGATCCCCTCGTAGAGGAGCCGCCAGTTGCGGATGTAGTAGAGCCCGATGTTCGCCCGCTTGGAGATCGGCGTCGACGGCTTCTCGACGATCCGCGTCATGTTCCCCTTCGCATCGGTCACGACCACGCCGAAGCGCTGGTAGTCCTCGACCTCCTTCGTCCAGATGATCCCGTCCGCATCGGTATGGCGGATCACCGAGAGGTCGGTGTCGAAGATCGTGTCCACGAAGATGATGAGCACCGGCTCGTCCACGTACGGCCGCGCGAGCTCGACGGCGGCCGCGGTCCCGTTCTGCACCACCTGCTCCACGAACACCGAGCGAAAGTCGTAGTTCGCGTGGACGTACGCCTCGACTTTCTCCTTCAGGTGTCCGGTGATGTAGACGATCTGGTCGATGTTTCCCAGCCGCTCGAGGTCGTCGAGGATGTAGGCCATCACCGGCTTCCCCGCGACCTGCAGCAGCGGCTTCGGCGTCACGTACGTGTGCGGCCGGAGCCGCGTCCCCTTCCCCGCCAATGGAATGATGACTTTCATCGCTGGTTACACTCGCCCGTAACGGTCGCTGAGTCGCACGACGTCATCCAAGTCGGGCGTGGACGCCTCGAGCACCTCGCAATCGGTGACGGCCTCCATCTGATGCACCGTCCCCGGCGTGATGCGGAATGCCTGCCCCGGTTCGAGCCGCACGTCCTGCAGCGCTTCCCCGCTCCCGTTCCGCACGCGGAAGATCATCTCTCCAGACAGGAGGCTGATCGTCTCATCCTTGCGCTCGTGATACTGCACCGAGAGCGCATGCCCGGCTTTGATGTGGAGAACTTTCCCCACATACCGGTCCGTATGCGCCCAGATGACCTCGTGTCCCCACGGTTTCTCGACGATGACGACATCGCTGCGGCCGCTCACACACCCTCCTCAGTGGTTGCCGCGGATCGACTGGTACCGCGGCAGGTGAACTGACTCGATACGAAAATATCGCGCCGGGCCGCGGATCGATACGAGCCGCGGATACGACAAACGACAACAGCAACTGCAACGACAAGAGCAACCGCGGAGGGCCGCGGATAAACGCGGATCGAACCGGACGGGCCGAAAGGGCCGGTGCGCAAGCGCCAAGAATGCCTTTGGGGGGGCCCGGGCGAGCTGCGAGCGCCAGTGCTGGTTCCTGGGCCCGGCTAGACTCTCTCACGTGAGACGCCTCGCTCCGGCGCGCCGAGTCTCGCCTCATCCCCCCAAAGAAAATTCTGCTCGGCCCTCAAGTCCCGAGCCTTTCCGTGGTCGCGATCGATCCGCGTTCATCCGCGTCATCCGCGGCTGCAGTTGTCGTTGCTGTTGC
>DASSNR010000333.1:0-4175 GCA_035687925.1 Gemmatimonadaceae bacterium
GCCTGAAAGAAGCCGAGGCTGGCCGCTATGAATCGACTCCCCCGCACCGCCGAGAGCACGCGCATCGTGTCGAGCGACACGTCGCAGATGCGCAGCGCGAAGATCAGGAACGGGCCCCACGGAAGCGCGAAGAGCGCGGAGAGCTGATCGGACATGCGGGGGTGCGAGGGTCAGAGACGGAGCGACGGCGGCGAGCACAGGGCGATCACCAGACGACGATCACCCATGATGATATCACTCCTGACGGCGGCGTGGAGACCCTCGTCACGCGAGCGGGGTCCACTTTGTTATTCCGAGCGCAGCGAGGAATCTCGGGCCGGCGAGCGAACATCCACCACAGAGGCACGGAGGACACAGAGAACGACTATGTGCTTTTCTCTGTGTCCTCCGTGCCTCGGTGGTGAACCGCTGTGCGCTGGCCGGTCCGAGATGCCTCGGCCCCTACCGCTCCCTGCGAACGGCCGGCGGGGCTGCTTCGCTCTCCGCCTCTGTCCCTTCGTCATCGGCAGCCACGCGGCCGTTCCCGAGTCCCGAGTCCCGAGTCACGCTTCCCGTCTCTCGCTCCAGATCCGCCACTCGCGCCTCGAGCAATGCCGTCGCCTGCTGCAGCCGCGCGAGCTGGTCGCCGAGCGACGTCGCGGGCGTCCCGGCCGGAACGGTGGGGAGCTCGACCGAGCGCTTGGGCCAGAACGTCTTCACCAGTGCGAAGACGAAGAGCGCGAGGAGCAGGAGCTGCGCGAGCATCGTCTCCACCGTGGGGAAGATCCCCATCGCTTCGACGTGCGGCAGCCCGTGGATCATCGTGATCGGGATCGCGTTCCCTTCCTGCAGCTCGCGCACGCCCTTGCCGACGAAGACGAACGCCATGTAGTAGAGCAGTACGCCCGTGATCGCGAAGAAGGGGCGCAGCGGGATGCGCACGCCGAACCGATAGAAGAGCGTGAACACGATGGCGAGTGCCACGAAGCCGATCAGGATCCCGAGCGAGAGCGGGATCGCGAGGTGGCTCCCCTCGTTGAACAGCGCCTGGAAGAACAGCGCGGTCTCCGCGCCCTCGCGATACACGGCGAGAAACGCGACGAAGGCGAGCGCCTTTCCACCGCCCTGCTCGAGCGCCGCCGTCACCTTCTCGCGAATGAACTGCTGCCACTTGGCCGCCTCCACCTTGGAGATGAGCCAGTAGCTCACGGAGAAGAGCACCGCGACCGCGATGAGCAGCGTCACCCCTTCGATGATCTCGCTGCTCGCGGGCGCGGCCTTGAGCGCGGTGCGCAGAATCACCGCCGTCACCGCGCTCGCGGCGAGTCCCAGCCCGACGCCCGCCCAGATGGACTTGAGCTGGTCGCGATGTCCCGTCTTCAGCAGGAACGCGACGACGGCGCCCACGACGAGAATCGCCTCGAACCCTTCGCGAAGAATGATGAGGAACGACTCGAGGAACGCTTCCCAACCGCCCGATGTGGGACGCGTGAGCGCCACCACCGACGGCATCTGCGCCTCGATCACGTCGCGCACGCGCTGCGCGCCAGTCAGGTCGTTGGCCTTGATCGCGCCCTTGAAATCGGCGAAGTGCCGCTCCATCGACGACACGAGCCCGGGACTCTTCGCGCGCGCGTGCGTCTCGAGCGGCTCGAACGCGATGTACGCATCGAAGGCGCGATCGCCCGCGTCGGTCCTGCGGCCGGCCTGTGCCGCGGCGAGCGATTGATCGAGCGTGGCGATCACCGTGCGCGCGATACGCGTCGCGTCGGTGTCGCTGGCGGCGGCGACGACGGGCACATCCGCGCGCGTCACAGGCAGCGTGCGCAGATAGGCGACGATCTTCCTGACCTGCGCATCGCTCAGCTCGGACGACGCCGGCATCGGTGTCCCGGCGATGCCGTTGCGGATGGCGGCCGCGAGCTGCGCGTCGCTCTTCTCCACCTGCCATCCAAAGGAGCCGATCTCCGGCGGCGGCTGCGCGAATGACTGCGCGAGCGCGCCATCCGTCCCGCCCGTCGCGCCGTGACACGACGCGCATCGCTGCAGATAGAGCCCTTCCCCTTCCGCCACCTCCGCCTGCGTCGCACGCAGCGTGTGCAGATACGCGACGACGTTCCACCGCTGTTGCGACGTGAGCGTGTTCCCCCACGCGGGCATCTGCGTCCCCGGCACGCCGACGGAGATCACGCGATAGAGCAGCGCGGGCGATTGCGTCGCCATCGTGTCGGCGTTGCCAATTGCGGGCGGGTGCGGGTTCATCCCCTTGGCGGACGGACCATCGCCCAGTCCGCGTTCGCCATGGCACGTCGCGCAATTCTGCTGGTAGATGCTGCGCCCTTCGGCGATGTCGAGCGGATGCGTGGGGAGCGCGAGCGCGCCCTCGCTGCCGAGCGCGGTCATGAAGCGCTTGTGGATGGGCTCGAGCGCACTCGGCGGCTGCTTGGCCTTCATGGCGGCGTCGAGTGTATCGAGCACGGCGCGCACCTGGGTGCCGCGCTCGCCCGAGAGTCGCTCGGCGACGCTCGCCGCCTCGACGAGGAAGCCTTGCGCCTCCTTGTACTCATCGTTCGAGATGAGACGGCCGTGGTCGTCGATCCCCTTGGCGTATTCCTCTATGGAGACGCCGACGATGCTGGAGAGCCGTGCGGCTGGGTTCTCCTGCTGGGCGCCGACCATCGGTACGCACACCGAGCAGGCGAGGACAGCGGCTGCAGCACACTTGAAAACCGTTCTCATTCGCATCCCGAGCGAATATATCGGATTTACACAGGGCACGCTACCACCCCGTACCCTACTCACGCTCCAAGACAACCACCGCCGCGGCCGTCGCCACACTGTGCGTGATCGTGAGCCACGCATGCGCGACCGCCAGCTCCGAGGCGCGACACTCCGCGCGCCCATGCAGACACAGCGCCGGCCGCCCGTCCGTCCCGACCACCACTTCCATGTCCCGCCACCCGATGGCGCGCGCGCCCGCACTCCCCGACAACGCCTTGAACGCCGCCTCCTTCGCCGCCACCCGCGCCGCGAGATGACGCGCCGGCTCCGCACGCCCCATCGCGTACCGCACTTCGTGCTGCGTGAACAGTCGCGTGAGCGCGCGGTCCCCCTTCGCATCGAGCAGGCGTTGCATGCGCGCGATGTCGACCAGATCGATCCCGACGCCGACGATCACGTGCGCCTCCGCCACCGGCGTCGCTTCGGCATCGTTCGGCGCGAGTCGACGAGCACCGTGCGCAGCACGAACCAGCATTCGTCGGCGCACTCGAAGGTGCGCATGAGCTCGCCCGCCCATGCACGCCACGCCGCGAACCGCTCGCTCTCGCCGCTCGCACGCACCGCGTCCACGCTCCGAGCGAGCGCATCGAGTCTTGCGCTCAACGCGTCCACGCACTCGTGCAGCTCCGCCTCGAGTGCGCGCCGCTCGGGCGGATCGTTCGGGTAGCGCTCCGCGGCGAACGCCGACAATCGCTGCAGGACGCTCGTGCGCAGCGCCTTCGCATCGAATGCGGCCAGCACCTCGTCGAGCTCGGTCGCGCTCTCGGCCACCCGGCGTGCCTCGAGCAGCGGCGCAAAGAACCGATCGTGCTCCGGGTTCTGCGCGGCGCGCGGCGAGCCGAGCCCGCGCAGCGAGCGCGTTACCTCGGGGAGCGCACACGCTCGGCGCGCGATCTCCCGCACGACGTCGGCCATCGCGGTCACCCGATCGAGCGACAACACGTCCCCGGTGTCGAGGTACAGCTCCGCGTACGTGTCGCGCATACGGACGCCGACGAGTGACGCGTACGGAACGCTGATCGCACCGCGCCGCGTGACGAGCGTCAGGTCGTAGCGCGCGATGTCGAGTTGCGCCTCGCCGCCGAGGTCGACGCCGCGCCACAGCCCGGTCACCACCGCGCTCACCGACGCGCGCTCCACTCACCACCTCGCTCGCTGGCCGAGATTCCTCGCTTCGCTCGGAATGACATCGCCACGCGCACCGTCTCTCGCCTCTCGCCCCCCGCCTCTCGGCAGTTCCGCATCCCGCATCCCGCATCCCGCATCCCGCACCTCGCATCCCGCATCCCGCGCCGTCTCATGCGTCCTCCAGCTCGTAGCTCGCCACGCCCTTCAGCTCGTCGTCGCACAGCGCGGCGCGCTCGCCGGTACGCGCCTCGTAGCGCGCCACGAATCGCGGCAGACGATCGGTGTTG
>DASSNR010000342.1:0-7654 GCA_035687925.1 Gemmatimonadaceae bacterium
TCGTAGTTCCCCACCGTCGTCACGAACGCGAGCACGAGCTCGCGCGCTCGGCGCCCGTCCGGTGTGTCGGTCACGTGCTTCCACAGCGTGCCGCCCTCGCGCTCGTAGAGCACCGCGGCGCGCTGCAGCGTGACCGGTTTCCCCTCGGCGTCGGCGAACGTCGCATCCACGAACGTCGCGTTGGCCGGTGCATCGACCGACGGATCGAGCGGTGCGGTGAGCCAGCAGCACAGCCCGTACTCTCCCTCGTCGAACGCGTTGCGGAAGAACCAGCCGCCGCCCGGATCGCCGTAGGGGACGACCATCTCCGAGAGCGACGCGCGATAGAGGATGGGACGCACGCGCCCCTGGTCCTCGTAGCCGACCTGATAGAGCACGAGCCCCTCGCGCGGCACCACCGCGAAGCGGAAGCGCCAGTGCTGCCAGCGCACCTCGTGGCCATCGATGGTGAAGCTCGCACCCTCGGGCTGCGAGATGACCAGCGGCTTCGGCGCTTCGCGCGGCGCGCTCACCATCTTGTCGTAGTCATCCACGCGACCGATCGGCCGCACGCCGAGATCGACGAGCTTCATCACCTTGCGACGATCGACATCGACGTAGGCGACGACGCCCTCGATGGGACGCGCGTAGGCGTTCGTCGCCGAGCCCTTCAGGTAGGAGAGCGCGCGCCAGAGGCGCACACCCTTCTCACCGGGAAGGTCGAACCACCCCGCGCTCCACGGATCCACCTGCACGCTGTCGAACGTCGTGATCCCGCGCTTGCGCATCGCGGCCTGCCACGCGGGATCGCTACGTACGATCTGCTCGATGAGCGCGTAGTCGGTGGGGAGGAGCGGCGGCTGCACGCCAGGCTTCGGTGTCCACGACACCAGCGTGCCCTTCGTGAGATCGACGACGGCCTCGAACGTCTGGCGTGTCGCGCGCTTGTAGACGACGGCGAACGCTTCGCGGTCGGGCGGCGTGGCGTCGGAGGTGTACGCGACGACCTGCGCCTTGGGTGGCTCGCGCAGCGAGATGTTTGCGAACTCGCTCGACGAATCCGTCTTCCCCGCGGCGCGGAGGATCTCGACGGTGCGCGTGATCTCGGACGCGGTGAGCGGATCGAGTGGATGGGGCGCGGACTGTTGTGCGCGCGCGGGACGAGCGACGGTGCAGGCAAACGCGAGCGCCGCGCAGAGTCGCGCGAGCGGCACAGCAGCCGGCGAGGTACGACGCATTCACAGCCTCCGGGATCAGAGCATGGAGGGGACAATCTGCGGCCGTTGCCGATCGCCGTGCCAGCACCGCATATTTCGGCAAGTATTGGCAACATTATTGGCAGCTGCCACCTTGGCCACAGCCGCTCTTTATAGGCAATTATCGGCAACAATAATGACACTTACCGCCGACGATTTCCTCCCAGCCCTCTCGCGCGCCCAGACCGCGGAGATGCTCCGCCTGATCGGGGAGATCGACGAGTTCAAGGGACACTGGCGTCGAGTGACCGAGGTCCGCGCTGAGCGCCTGGCGCAGCTCCGGCAGGTGACGACGATCGAGTCCACAGCAAGCTCGACGCGCATCGAAGGCGCCGAGTTGAACGACGCCGAGGTGGCTCGCGTACTCGAGGGATTGCATGTCGACTCCTTCCGCGCACGCGACGAGTCGGAGGTGCGAGGGTACGCGGATCTCCTCACGCTCATCTACGACAGCTACGCGGAGCTCACACTCACGGAGAATCACCTCAAACAGCTGCACGATGTCCTGCTTCACTACTCGGAAAAGGACGAACGCCATCGCGGCGAATACAAGAAGCTGCCGAATCACGTGCAGGCGACACACCGAGATGGACGGCAGGAAATTCTCTTCCATACCGCCTCGCCGTTCGACACGCCGCGTCTCATGGCCGAGCTGGTCGCCGCCACCAACGAGGCGCTAGAGGCAGACAATGCGCACCCGCTCGTCGTGATCGCTCGCTTCGTGGTGGACTTGCTCGCGATCCATCCGTTCCAGGACGGGAACGGCCGACTCGCCCGTGCACTCACGACGCTCCTCCTGGTTCGAGCAGGATACGACTACGTCCCGTACTCCTCGCTCGAGCGGGTGATCGAGGAGAACAAGCAGGCGTATTACACGGCGCTTCGCCTCTCACAGACGGCAATGCGAGCAGAGCCCGCCGAGTTCGGAGCGTGGCTCCTCTTTTTTCTGCGCGCCCTGCGAGCACAGAAACAGTCCCTCGAAGCGAAGCTGCAGGTGGAGCGCTCGATGCTACAGCTGTCCGACGTACAGCAGCGAGTGCTGGAAGTCATCACGACGCAGGGACGTGCGACGACACCCGCCATCGCATCGACACTCGGCATCCCGCGTCGGACGGTGCGGTATCATCTGGATGTCCTGGTCGGTCTCGGAATGATCGAGGCGCACGGCGAGCGCAAGGGGCGCTACTACACGCGAGGGACCGGAACTGCCGCTCCTCGCACTGCCATTGTCGCGGCGGCGTCACCAGGCACCAACGCGATCATCGCGGACATCTACGAACGCGGCGGTCGCATCAGCCGGCGCGATCTGCTCGCTCTCGTCACGCGACACGGCTACGATGGACGTACGGTCGGGATTCTCCACGGGCGACGGCTCGCGCACCTGCGCCGGGATCCGAAGACAGGGCAGAGCGTACTTACGAGCCGGGGGATAGAGGTGGCGCGACAGCATCTCTTTGCCTCGCGTTCAGCGGGGCGAAGCCGCGGTTGATGGAGAGGGCTTGGTCAGCTCACACCGCCGCCGCCTCTCCCGATATCGCGGCAGCCGATGGCGTCGCGTCGTTGCCGGAACGCTTGGCCAGCGCACGCTGATAGGCATCGACTCTCGCCGTACTGCACCCGACATCGCTACTCGGCGCGCAACGTCACCGCGGGATCGACGTGCGTTGCGCGCACGGCGGGGATCGCGGTGGCGAGCAGCGCGACACCGCTCAGCACGAGCGCCGCGATGGTGAACGTCACCGGATCCGACGCGACGACGCCGAACAGCTGACTCGTCATGACGCGTCCCGCCGCGAGCGCGGCGACGAGCCCGACGATGAGTCCCACGAGCACGAGTCCGGCACCCTGCCACATGACCAGTCGCAGCAGGTCGCCGCGCCCCGCACCGAGTGCCGCGCGGATGCCCAGCTCCTGCGTGCGCTGCGCCACCGAGTAGCTGATCACACCGTACAGCCCGACGGCCGCGAGGACGAGCGCCAGCATCGCGAACGTGGTGAAGATCGACGCCGAGAGTCGCTGGCTCGCGACGCTCGCGCCCACGATGTCGCTCAGCGTCCGCACGTCGCTCAGCGGCAGCTCGGGATCGATGCTCTTGAGCTGCGCGCGAATCGCCGAGATGAGCGAGCCGTCGTCGATGCGGCTCCGCACGACGAGCGTCATCCAGGAGGCCGGATGCTGCTCGGCCGGGATGTACATCGCGGGCATCGGTGGACCATCCGGCGACGTCTCGTGCATGTCGCCGACGACACCCACGATCGTCTGCAAGCCGTGCGTGTCCCACGAGAAGTCCACGCGCTGGCCGATCGGATTCTGCCCGTGGAACCAGCGGTCCACGAATGGCTGGTTGACGATGACCACCGGCTGCGTGCCCGGGGCATCGCCGGGCGTGAAGAAGCGACCCGCAACGAGCCGCGCCTTCAGCGTCTCGAAGTAGCCGTTGCTGACGATCCGCTTCTCGACCATCGGCATCTGATGCGGCGGGAAGGTCCGTCCCTCGATCTTGATGCCGCCGTTGGTGCCCGGCCCCGGCAGCTCGCTCGTCAGCGCCGCGCGCTCCACGCCGGGAATGCTTCGCACATCGGTCAGGAATCGCTGGTAGAATCCGCGGATCGCGGTCGAGTCGGCATAGCGGCTCGACGGCAGGCCGAACTGCGCCGTGAGCACGTGCGCCGCATCGAAGCCGCGATCGACGGATAGGAGCTGATCGAGCGTGCGAACGAGGAGACCGGCGCCCACGAGGAGCACGAACGAGAGCGACACTTCCGCGATGATCAGCGCGCGCCGCACGCGATCCTTGTGCACGCTGCCGAACAGCCCGCGCCCTCCCTCGCGCAACGCGGCGCCCGGACTCGCGCGCATGGCGCGCAGCGCCGGCGCGATGCCGAACAGCACGCCGGCGACCACGGACAGCGCGACGGCGAAGCCGAGGACGCGACCGTCGATCCGGACCTCATCGAAGCGCGGCAGCGTGACGGCGAGCCACCGATGCGCCGCCCAGATGCTCGCGTAGGCCAGCGCCACTCCCACCGTGCCGCCCAGCAGCGCGCGCACCATCGATTCAGCGAGCAGTTGCCCGAAGACGCGCCAGCGGCCGGCGCCGAGTGCGACACGGATGCCGAGCTCGCGCTCGCGCGTCGCCGCGCGGGCGAGCAGCAGGTTCGCGACGTTGGCGCAGGCGATGAGCAGCAGCATCCCCACGGCACCGAGCAGGATCGCCAGCGGACGACCGGTGTCGCCGGTGACGCGCGTGTTCAGGGGAGCCGCGCTCACGGTCGTTGTGTCCACGCCGTCCTGTGCGAGCGCGGCCGAGATCGCCCGCATGCGGTCGCGCATCTGCACTGGCGTGATCCCTGGCTCGAGGCGCGCCATCACGCCCAGGAAGTGCAGGCTGCGCGGCGCGTTGTCGACCGTGAGTCGGAGCGGCATCCAGAAGTCGGGCTGCCGGTCGTACGCCAGATCGGTCGGCAGGCGCACGCGCTCCGTGGGCGGGAGCACGCCGACGATGGTGAACGGATAGCCGCCCACGGTGAGCGTCCGCCCGATCACGTGCGGATCGCCACCGAAGCGACGCTGCCAGAGTCGCTCGCTGATCATGACGACGCGGTCGCCCGTCACGAGCTCTTCCTCGGGGCGGAACGCGCGCCCCAGAAGCGGCGTCACGCCGAGCATCTTCGCGGCGCTCGCCGACAGGCGATCACCCCACAGGACCTCCGGCTCGCCACCGCCGCCAATCACCATGTTGGTGCTTTGCCAGGCGACGATGTTCGAGAAAAGTCCCTGACTGCGCTCCGTCCAGTCGCGGTAGTCAGGATACGAGAACTCGAAGTCGCTGCCCGATTCGGCGAGTGCGACGAGCTGCTCCGGCGCGGGATAGGGAAGTGAGCGCAGCAGCACGCGATCGACGACGCTGAACATCGTCGTTGTCGCGCCGATCCCGAGCGCGAGCGTGAGCACGACCATGAGGGAGAAGCCGGGGCTCTTCCGGATCGTGCGCAGCGCGTAGCGAATGTCCTGAGTCAGTGCATGCATGCTGTCCGTCCGTGCATCGCGCCGCGCGCGACGCTGGTCAATAGTGAGACACGCCTCCCGCACGGGAAGCACGGCACCGAACCGGCGCTCGGCTTCGGCGCGCGCCGTGGCCGGGGACATCCCCGCGGCGATGAGCTCCTGCACCAGCATCTCGAGATGGAACGTCAGCTCATCATCGAGATCGGCGACAGGGTCGGATCCCCAGAATCGGAGATAGCGCCGCCAGCGCGGAGCGTCGCTCATGATTGCTACTCCACTCGCATCGCCACCAGCGGATCAACCTGTGTCGCGCGCCACGCCGGAAGCCAACTCGCGAGCAATGCGACGACGACCAGAACGATCGGCGCGGCGAGGAACGTCACCGGGTCGGTTGGCTGGACGCCGTAGAGGAGACTCGCCACGACACGTGAGAGCGCGAATGCGCCCACGAGTCCGATGCACGCACCGGCGACGACCAGGCGTGCGCCCTGCCCCATCACGAGCGCGAGCACGTTGCGCCGCGTGGCGCCCAACGCGATGCGCACCCCCAGCTCGCGCGTGCGTTGCGCCACGGCGTAGGCGATGACGCCGTAGAGCCCGACCGCGGCCAGCAGGAGCGCGAGCGCGGCGAACACACCCAGCACCTGACCCTGCACGCGCTGTCGCCATAGCGAGCGCGACACCACCTGCTCGAAGGTCTGGATCTGATAGGCCGGTACCTCGGCGTCGATGTCGCGAATCGCACCGCGCACGGCGGGCACGAGCGAGAGCGGATCGGCGAGCGACGTGCGGATGGCGAGCGTCTGTGTGAGCAACGGCTCGGCGAAGTACGGCAGATAGATGGCCGGCCCCATCGGCTGCGGCAGCCGGTAATGACGGAAGTCGCGCGCGACACCCACGATCGTGATCCAGGGATCGGGTGAGTCGAGGTCGCCGATCTTGACGCGCTTGCCGATCGGATTCTCGCCGGCGAAAGCGCGTTCGGCGAAGATCTGGTTGATGACACCGACGTGCACGGACGAGTCGCGATCGGTCGGCGCGATCCCCCGTCCACGAACGATGGGCACGCCGATCGCCTTGAAGTAGTCGGGCGTGATCTCTTGATAGTGCGAGATGAACTCGTGGCCGGGCTGCGGCGCGGGCTGCCCCTCGATCGACATCCCCGCCTGCACGTCCCATCCGCTGAACGGGATGCCCTGCGCCGAGCCAACCGCTTGCACGCCCGGCAGCGCCGCCACGCGGTCGAACAGCTGCTGGTAGAACGCGGCGCGCTTGGCGCGTTGCGCGTACCCGGACTCGGGAAGCGAGAGCCGCATCGACAGGATGCCGTGCTCGTCGAAGCCGAGGTCCGTCCCCTCGAGCGCGCGGTAGCTCCGGATGAGGAGCATCGCGCCGGCGAGCAACATCACGGAGAGCGCGAGCTCCGTCACCACGAGCGCTCTCCGCAGCCGGCTCCGCACGAGGCTCCCCGTCCCCCGCGCGCCTTCCCTCAGCGCGCGACTCGGTTCGAGGTGCGTGGAGCGGAACGCGGGGATGATGCCGAACAGTGCGCCCGCGAGCGCGGCGACGAGCACCGCGAAGCCGAGCGTGGCGCCGTCCACGCTGAAGGTGATGTAGAAGGGAACGTCGCCGGGGAACGCGTACCGGAGCAGTGGAACGGCCAACGCGGCGAAGATGCCGCCGAGTACGCCGCCGAGCACCGCGAGCGTCATGCTCTCCGTCAGCATCTGTCGAACGAGACGTCCGCGACCGGCGCCGACCGCGGTCCGGATGGCCATCTCGCGCTCGCGCGCCGCGCCGCGAGCGAGCATCAGGTTCGCCACGTTGGCGCACGTGATGAGCAGGACGAAGGTCACCGCCCCGAACAGGATGAGCACCGGCTTGCGGAGGTCACCCACGAGGTCATCGCGAAGCGTGCTGACCTCGGTGACCCAGCCGAAGTTCTCCTTCGTGTACTCACGCTGCAGCCGCGCGGAGATCGTCGCCAGATCGGCGCGCGCCTGCGCCAGCGAGACACCCGGCGCGAGACGGCCGATCGCTCCCGCGTACATGCGGTTCTCTCGCATTTCCTGCGGTTGCGGTGTGAACGGAATCCACACCTGGCCGCGATCCGGGAAGGCGAAGCGCCGCGGCATCACGCCGATGACGGTGTACGGCAGGCCGTCCACGGTCACCGTGCGGCCGACGATCGCGCGGTCGCCGGCGAAGCGACGCTGCCACAGCCCATAGCTGAGCAGCAGCACGCGATCGCGTCCCGCACGATCTTCGCCATTCGTGAACGTGCGCCCGACGAGCGGATCCACACCGAGCAGTGGGAAGAGGTTCGGGGTGACCTCGGCGCCCTCCAGGCGCTCCGCTTCTCCGTCGTCTCCCGATAGCGTGACGGAGGTCCACGTCCACATGCCCATCCC
>DASSNR010000013.1:0-2849 GCA_035687925.1 Gemmatimonadaceae bacterium
GATGCGAGCAGCGGCTCGATGATGAGCCACTGGTCGAGACGCAGACAGTCCACCACGATGAACACCGCCGAGCGGGCGCGCTGCAGCATCGGGAGCAGAAACTCGCCGACGATGTCGATGGACAGCGGCGGGCGATCACCCTCGAGATCGCGCAGCCACGCCGGATACGCGCGGCGCATGAAGTCCGCGAACTCGCGGCGCAGGTCCGGATAGAGCGCCTGCAGCGCCTCGTACAGGCTGTCTTCGCCCGCGCGCGTGAGCTGAATGTCCCAGTCCACGACCTCGGAGTAACGCGCGACCCATTCGCGCCAGCCAAGTGTGCGCTCGCGCTCCAGCTCGATCGCGCGGAACCGCTCGACGAACGAGCGCGCGATGGCTTGCTGACGGATCTTGGGTCCCTCGAGGATGCGCGTGATGACAGTGAGCACCTGACGCGGGTTGATGGGCTTCACCAGGTAGTCGCGGATGTCGACGCCGATCGCTTCGTGGAGCGTCGCGTCCTCCTCGCTCTTGGTGACCATGACGATCGGCAGGTGCGCATCGAGCTCGCGGATCTCGCGGAACGCTTCGAGCCCCCGCTTGCCGGGCATCTGCTCGTCGAGCAGGACCAGGCCATACGGCCGCCGGCGCAGCATCTCGACCGCGTCGTCCGCGTTCGTTGCCGCGTCCACCTCGAATCCTTGCTCGCGCAAGAAGATGCGGTGCGACTCGAGCAAGTCGGCCTCATCATCGACCCAGAGGATGGCTTTGGCCTGAAACGTCATAGTGGAGGCAATGTAGCCATCGAGAAATGGGGGAGCAACGTGATTGCGCTATGCGGGATGCGGGAAGCGGGAAGCGCAACAGCCCGTGGCGAACACGCCCTCACCCCCGAGGTCGATCCCGCTTCCCGCATCCCGCATAGCGCATCCCGCTGTAGATTCCCCGCGTGCCCTCCTCCCCCGCTCTCCCTCCGTACACCGTCGCCCGCATTCATTTCCCCTTTCGTTCGCTCGCGGCGCAGGCCGCCCGGGCGCGGCTCGGCGGGGAGCGCGAGGTGGTGCTCGCGTGTCTCATGGCCGCACGATTGGCGGCCGCCGCGCTGCCGGACCATGCGCTCCCCGTCGAGGCGCGAGCGACGCGGGCGCGCCCGGCGCGGACGTGGTTCGCATCGCTCGCGCTTCCGGATGCGGTGCAGACCGCGGCCGAGCGGCTCGTAGCGGCCAGCGCACGCGACGCGCGTGGCGAGATGGCGACCGCGTTGCGCGGCGTCGCGACCGTCGCTGGGCGCTACCTCGACGCCGGGAGCAAGCGCGAGCTGGAGCAACTGATCAAGGCGCTGAAGGACTGAATTGCCCTCTTGCCGCCTTCGCGGGCGCCACTGATCTTGGAGCATGTCGGCACACACGGACATCTCGCCGCTCTCGCAGCTCATGCTGCGTGTGGACGCCGCGCAGGACGGCGCCCCGCCGATCGATACCATCCCCACCGGATTCCCGAGCCTCGACAAACTGCTGGGGGGCGGCGTGCGCCTCGGCGACCTCATCGTGCTCGGCGGCGACATCGGCGTCGGGAAGTCGGCGCTTGCGCTCGCGATCGCGCTCCGCGTCGCGCAGCAGGAGCGCGTCGTCGCGTTCCTGTCGGGTGAGATGGACGCGAATCGCGTGCTCGAGCGGACGCTCGCCATCGAGGGCCGTGCCTCCGTCGATGATATCCGGAACGGCGCGCTCGACGAGACGGCGCGTGCGTCGCTCGGCGCTGCCGCCGTCCGCATGCGGCACACGATGCCGCACATCGATCGGCTGCCCACGGATGACGTCGGCGCCATCGGCACGACGATCCGGCAGCTGCCCAAGGCCGAGCTTGTGATCATCGACGCGCTGCAGTGCCTCCCCGGCGGGCGCACATCGCAGGACGAAGAGATGGCGTGCGCCATCCGGGCGCTCAAGACGCTCGCCATCGACGCGCACGTCGCGCTGCTCATGACCGCGCACCTGCCGCTGCTCCAGCGCGGGCGTCCTGATCTGCGTCCAGCGCTCGACGACTTCGGCGCGCTCGGCGCCGTGAAGCAACACGCGGACGTCGTGCTCGGCCTGTATCGCGAGGAGCTGTACACACCCGACATCGGCACGCAGGGCGCGGCCGAGCTCGCCATCCTCAAGAACCGCAACGGACCGACCAGCTACATCGATCTGTACTTCTACAAGAGCTGGCTGCGGTTCGAGGACATGGTGGATCCGGAGAGATAGAGATAGTTAGTCGGGACCCAACGGACGGGATTCGGGACTCGGGACTCGGGACTCGGGCACTGCCTCGGGGGAGAGGGCTGCTCCGCCACGAGCCGTTCCCGAGTCCCGAGTCCCGAGTCCCGACCTCCGCGTCACCCTCCACGCCTCCCGCCACGACAGCCGCCGCGCGCTGAGCAGTGCCGCGCCGCGGAAGATGCGCGTCGCGAGGAGGAGCGCCGCGAAAGATGCGAGCAGCGCGACGAGCAGCGAGCCCACGATCTCGGCGAGCGATACGGCGTCGAAGGCCCAGCGAAGCAGCAGGAGCGTCGGCGCGAGGAACGGCACCCAGGTGAGCTCCGCAACGACCGCGGACTGCGGGTTCGACGCGAGCGCTGCGCTGGCCACGAACGGGATCATCAGCATGATCGCGAGGAGCTGCTGATAGAGATTCGCATCGCGCTCGGCGGCGGTGATCGCGCCAACAGCGGCGTAGACGCCCGCGAAGAGCAGGTAGCCCACGACGTAGCATGCGAGAAAGAGTACCCACGTCCCCCAGCCGGCGCCGGCGAAGAAGTGCAGCGCGGCCGAGAGGCCGAAGAGCTTCGCGAGCGCAATTCCGGCCGCCGCCCAGAGAGCGAGCTG
>DASSNR010000065.1:0-11433 GCA_035687925.1 Gemmatimonadaceae bacterium
AGGATGAGGAGATCGAGCGTACCGCGGAGGACGTCGGACGGAAGGGAGGGCATGGCAGCGGACCTCGATACCGTGGAGCGGGCTTTTCTGTCGGATTCCGACAAATGATACGGCGACTCCTGTCGGAACACAAGAGGAGTAGCCGGAGCCCCGGAGCGCCGCGGCCGCACGCCAGCGATTGTGGCGCGCGTATCCGGATCGACCGCGGGGTTGGGGGATGCGCTCCGCCGAGCGCGAGCGCGTCAGGCGAGACGCCGACGCTGTCGGTATGCGACGGCGAGCAGTACGAGCACTGCGACCACGGAGAGCGTCCCGACCCAATCCCCCAGTCGCACATACAACGGCCGGAGCGTTGTCGTCTGCGCGTGGTAGGTGCGCACGGCCGTCGTGAACAGCTCCGTGGCGCCGTGCACGCGCCCGAAGGGATCGATGTACGCCGAGATCCCGGTGTTCCCATCGCGCACGATCCCGACGCGATTCTCGATCGCGCGCAGCGAGAGGTGCGCCTCGTGCTGGTACGGCGCGATGGTCCGGCCGAACCACGCGTCGTTCGTGATGTTGACGAGCAGGTTCGCGCCTTCTCGTCGATACAGCAGCGAACGCTGCGGGAAGATGGACTCGTAGCAGATGATGACGCCGACCTTCCCGAACGGAAGCGAGAACGGCTCGGGCCGGCCGCCGCGCCCGAACCCACCGAAGAACTTGAGGCTCGCGAACCAGCGCGGGTTCACGAACGGCACCCGCTCGACGATCGGAACGAGGTACGTCTTGCGGTACGGATGCTGGAAGTCGACCCGGCCCGTCGAGTCAGCGAGCATCGCGGCGTTGAAGTACGCGTAATCCGTCGGCGAGTACCAGTGCAGGTCGATCATCCCGAACAGCAGCGGGACGTGCCCGGCCCGCGTGAGCGTGCGGACCGTATCCACCCAATCGGGGTGCTGCACGAGGAAGTCTGGCAGCGCAGCTTCGGGCCACAGGATGAGCCGTGCGCTGTCGCCGCGCGCGATCTCCTGCCGCGTGAGCGATGACAGGATGCCCACGATGCGCTCGCGGTTTTCCACCTGCCACTTCTCCTGCTGCGGGATGTTCGGCTGCACGACCGCGACGGGGGCAACCGGCTCGAGTTGGATGGTCGCGAGTCGCCACGCGCCGTAGCCGAGCACGATCGCGATAGCTGCGACCACGCCGGCGGCGCGCGTCGCGATCGCGCGGCGATGCGCGCGCAGCAGCCACGCATCGGCGATCAGTCCGTTGATGAGTGCGATCCAGAAGCTCACGCCGCGCACACCGCTCACATCCGCGAGCTGTGCCGCAAGCGGGATGTGCGCCATCGACAAGCCGAGCGGGAGCCACGGGAAGGCGATGTCGCTCAGGTAGTTGAGCAGCACCTCCTTGGCCACCCACATCACCGGAAGGAGCAGCGCGAGCGGCAATCGCGTCGCACGGCGCGCGGCGAAGAGCGCGGCACCCGTGCCGGCGATGATGATCGCGAGCAGCACGACGGTGGTGCCGTAGCCGAGGAACGCGAGGTCGGTGTAGAGCGCGAGCGCGCTCGCCATCCAGTACAGGTTGATCCCGTAACCCAGGAGCCCGAACCAGAATCCGATGCGCGCGGCCGAGCGCGCCGTCCCCCCGGTGTCGGCCCGCTCGGCGATCGCGACCGCAAACGGGACGAGCGCGACGAACGCGGGGACAATGAAGCGGAACGGTGGGAATGCGATCGCGAACAGCGCGGCCGACGCGATGGCGGCGAGCGCCTCGCTGCGCGTGGGGCGCAGCACGCGGCGGTCCACCGGGTACGCGGTGGACAGTGGTGCGTCCGCTGGTCGCGTCACAGAGCTCGTCACGATCGGATGTCCTTCATACGGCGCCGTCCATTACAAACGTACCTCCTTTGCATCGTCCGCGGACTTGTACACCGCTTCAGCAATGCGGTGCACGATGAGCTGGTCCGTCGGCGCCTCGTAGCTCGCGTCCCCTCGCAGTACCGCGAGGAAGTGCGCGAGCTCGGCGCGGTACGATTGTGCGAACGCGCTCTCGCGTGCGGCGGCACCGGTGGGCGTCACCTCCATCGCGCGGCCGTTCAGCTCCTTGACGACGTGGAGCGGCGCCAGCCGCGCGCTGCCACGCGACGCGAGCACGTCGAACCACCAGCGATCGTCCGTGCCGACGTACGACCACGTCACATCGAAGGCCATCGTCTTTCCCTGCGCGCACTCGAGGTGCACGAGCATCGTGTCCTCGACGGCGCTCGCGCCGCGCCCGCGTTCCATGTGAGCTGATACCCGCACCGGGTCCGGAAAGTCCGCGAGCCAGAGGGCGAGATCCAACAGCGGCAGCCCGTGCTCGAGAAAGACGCCTCCGCCCGACTCGGCGCGCCGGTGGCGCCACCCTTCGCGCGAGCGGAGCGGCTGATACGCGCCCGCCCGCACGCCGGTCAGCTTCCCCAGCTCACCGCCGCGAAGAAATCCGTTCAGTGCCTGCACGTCGGCGCGGAAGCGGAGATTGTTCGCGACCGCGACCTTGCGATCCGCGCGTGTGGCGGCGTTCAGGATGCGCTCGACGCCGCGCGTGGTGAGCGCGAGCGGCCGCTCGCACAGCACGTGCACCTTCGCCGCGAGCGCGCTCAGCACGTGCGGCTCGTGCAAGTGGTTGGGCGTGCAGATGACCACCGCATCGAGCGCGTCGAGCTCGAGCAGATCCTCGATGTCCGTGAAGACATCGGGCACCCCGAAGCGGTCGGCGAGCGCGCGCGCCTTCGGGTGGTCGTTGTCGCACACCGCGGCGAGCTCGGCGCCGCGCATCTTCGCGAGCACTGGGAGGTGCGCGATCTGCGCGATCGCGCCGGCACCAACGACTCCAATCCGGAGGGGCGGCGTCATAACGTGAGCGGTGAAGGAGTGGGAGCGAACGACATACGGTCAATCGACACGCGCAAGCACGGTCCCCGGATAGTACGTGTGGAGGATGGTCTGATAGTCCTGACCGGCGCGCGCACGCCCGATCGCGCCCCACTGACACATACCGATCCCGTGGCCGTTCCCGGTGCCGTTGAGTGTCAGGCGCGCGAGATGTCCATCCGACGCGCGGTCGCTCTTCACGGTAAACGACGTGCTGCGCAACACGTCACCGTCGAGCGACCGCAGCACGAAGCGAATCTCCCCGCCGTGCAGCGTGTAGGTGCCACGATCGGTCGTGATGGTGAGCGAGCGCACACGACCCGACGGCGTCGTGCCGTCGATCTTCACCTGGCGGACGGCGCCGACGCTCCCGGACACGGTGACATAGGCGCGCAGATACTGCTCGAGCACCGTGGAGAGCTGCTTGCCATCGTACGTGCGCGTCCAACGGAAGGTCGGCGAGATGTCGCAGTAGTAACGATTGGTCCCGGGAATGCGGTCGCTCACCGGAACGAGATACGGTTCGTCGTGACCGCCGCTCCACACTTCTGATGGCGCCGCGGTCGTCCCGCCGCACGAGGAGTGGTACGGCGCATTGATGATGCGACCGTTGTACGTGAGCACGATCCCGCCGGTCTCCGCCACGGCGGCATCCGTGGACCGCGTTTCCGCGCTCACACCGCCGTACGCCTGATCCATCACGGTCGAGACCATGTCGTACGAGCGTGACGCCGTGTCGGTCATGTGGCTGTAGGCGTAGCTCCGCGCGGCGACCGCCTGCGCTTCCACGGCCGCGCGCTCATCGCTCCGGCGCTCGCCGATCTCCAGTGGCACGACACCACGCAAGTAGTCCTCGACGGGCACGCGATTCACGACGAGCAACCCCTTGTCGGTGGGCGTCACACGGATCTCGCCGCGATAGCGCTTGCCGTTGACGGTAATGAAGGCACCGTCGCTCGCACCACGCGCCGTGAACGCCGACGCGCGCGACGCATCGCGGTCACCGCCCGAACCCGCTGCGTAGAGGAACGAGCCGTCGCGCGAGATGGGCCACGCGTCGCTCGCGCGCAGCCGCATGCGCGCGCCGCCCTCGTTTTCGAGCTGCCAATCGCCTGTGGCCGAGAGGACGACGCGCGAGGCACTGGTCGCGAGCGCGATGCGCACGATGTGCCCGCCGCCGCGCGATGGCGAGACCGGGCTCCCCGGGCCAGGACGTCCTCCGACGCATGCGCCGGCGAGCAGCAGCACGCCCGCGAGCGCGGCCTGCCGCACCCGCCTACGCACCGGCGGCACGCATCGCGTCCTCCAGGCGCTCGAGCGCGAGGTCGACTTCGGCATCCCCGTGCGCGGAGGACATGAACGCCGACTCGAAGGGCGAGGGCGCGAGGTACACGCCGCGCTCGAGCGCCGCGTGGAAGAATCGAGTGAAGAGATCCACATCGGCGGTCTTCGCGTCGGTGAACGATCGCACGGGTTCCGCGCGGAAGAAGTACCCCCACATGGTGCCCGCGTGGTCCGCGGTGAACGGGAGCCCAAGTCGAGCCGCGATCTGCCGCAGCCCGAGCACGAGGCGCTGCGTGCGAGCGGCGATGGCGTGGTGCAGCTCGGGGGTGAGCGTGGTGAGCGTGGCGAGACCGGCCGCCATGGCGAGCGGATTCCCGGACAAGGTGCCCGCCTGGTACACGGGGCCCTGCGGGGCGATGAGCTCCATGAGCTCGCGCTTTCCGCCGAATGCCGCCACCGGCAGCCCGCCGCCGATCACTTTCCCGAGTGTCGTGAGATCGGCGGTGACGCCGAAGCGATCGCGCGCGCCGCCGGGCGCGATGCGAAAGCCCGTCATCACCTCGTCGAAGATCAGCAGCGCCCCGATCTCGGTGGCGAGCGCGCGCAGCTGGTGCAGGAATCCTGGATCGGGCGCGATGAAGCCCGCGTTCCCCACCACCGGCTCGACGATGATCGCGGCGATGGAATCGGCGTGCGCCATCGCCAGCTCGCGCGTCGCCGCGATGTCGTTGAACGGCGCGGTGAGCGTGAGCTCGGCGAGCGCGCTCGGCACGCCGGGCGAATTGGGGAGTCCGAGCGTGGCGACGCCGGAGCCCGCGCGCACGAGAAATGAATCCGCGTGCCCGTGATAGCATCCGTCGAACTTGAGGATCGCGTCGCGTCCCGTGGCTGCGCGCGCGAGCCGCACGGCGCTCATCGTCGCCTCGGTGCCGCTCGAGACGAAGCGCAGCATCTCGATGTGCGGCATCCGCTCGCAGATCAGCTCGGCGAGCTGAACTTCCGCCTCGGTCGGAATGCCGAAGCTCGTGCCGCGGTGCATCGCGCGATCGAGCGCCTCGAGCACCACGGGCGGCGCATGGCCAAGGATGAGTGGACCCCATGAGAGCACGAAGTCCAGATACTCGCGGCCGTCCACGTCGCGGATGTACGCGCCCGATCCGCACTCCACCACGAACGGCTCGCCCCCCACACCGCCGAACGCGCGCACCGGCGAGTTCACGCCGCCGGGCGTGACCACCTTTCCGCGCGCCATGATCTCCGAGGATCGTGACATCACCGTCCGTAGCTCGCGTGGCCGATGCCGGCCATCACCGGAAGATGACGCCCATTCTTCCGGGGACGCGCCGGCACATCGCGCACGCGCACGAGCGACGCGTGGAAGTCGTAGTCGTCCACCACTTCCTCGAGCGCGACGTCGACGAGCGTGCCCGGCGCTGCATCGCCATCCAGATACGTGACGCCGTCGATGTCATCCGCCTGCCAGAGCACACGCGCCTGCGCCGGCGCATCGTTCGCCGCGGCCCGATCGACGATGGCCGGTACGACGCGCCCCTGATGGCGCTCGTACCGCTCGGCCGTGATCGCGCGCTGCAACTCGGTGAGCCGCTCGAGCCGCTCGAGCTTGAGCGACTCCGGCACATCGTCCGCGAGCTCGGCGGCACGCGTCCCTTCCTGCGGCGAGTAGGTGAACGCGCCGACGCGCTCGAAGCGCGCCTCTTCGAGGAAGTCGAGCAGCCGCGCGAAGTCGTCGTCGGTCTCGCCGGGGAAGCCGACGATGCACGTCGTGCGAATGGCGACATCGGGCACGACCTCGCGCACGCGCGCGATCTTCTCGCGCAGCGTGTGCGCCCGCTCGGGGCGGCGCATGCGCTGCAGCACCGCATCCGATGCGTGCTGGATCGGCATGTCGAGATACGGCAGGATGCGCGGCTCGCGCGCCATCACCTCGAGCAGCTTCGGCGTAATCCCCGCCGAGTAGAGGTATAGCATGCGGATCCATGGGAGCGACGTCTCGGCGACGAGTGCCTCGAGCAACTCCGGGAGACGCACGCCGCTCTCGCGCCGGTCGCGGCCGTAGTGCGCGAGGTCCTGCGCGACGAGATTCACCTCGCGCGCACCCTGCAACTCGAGCAGCTGCGCCTCACGAATCACGTCGTCGAGCGCGAACGACCGATGCTTCCCGCGCATGAGCGGGATGGCGCAGAAGGCGCAGCCATGGTCGCACCCCTCGCTCACCTTGAGGTAGCGCACATGCGGCAGGTCGCCCGTGTAGAGGCGCACGCCCGGGTGCTGCAGCAGCGGATCGGGGGCGTCGAACACGCCACGCGCCTCGAGCGCGGGAACGAGCCGGTCCATCTCGGACGTGCCGAGGAAGACATCGACCTCGGGGAGCTCGGCGGCGAGCTCGGCCTTGTGGCGCTCCACCATGCACCCCACGGCCACGACGGCCTGGCAGGCGCCATCGGCCTTCAGGCGTCCCGCCTGAATGATGGCGTCGATGGATTCCTGCTTGGCGGCATCAATGAACCCGCAGGTGTTCACGATGATGACGTCGGCTTCATCGAGATCTGCGGTGTGCTGGGCACCGCGTCCGACCAGCTCGGCGAGCGCGCGCTCGCTGTCGACTGTGTTCTTGTCGCAGCCGAGGGTGATGAAGCCGATCTTCACGGGCAGGCAAGACCGGCGTGAGAGGGCATGGGCGAAAGGTAGCGGATGCAGGCGGGACCGGGAAGCGTGCCACCATTAGACGCGACGCGGGTGTTCGATATAGATTGGGCGAAGGATTGTACCACCTGCGGGGCTCGCACGTCGCACGCTCCCGCTTCGACTCGACTTTTGGATTTCTTCCGCCATGGCGGCGAAGGAGATGACATGCTGGTTGCGTTGATCTTCGTGTGGGCGGCTGGCGCCAGCCTCTTCGTGTTCGGCTTCGCGTGGGGGATCGGTCGCCGCCGCTTCGACCTCGGCCCGGTCGGCCTCATCATTGCGGGCGCCGTGATCGTGATTCTGTCCGTCTGGGTGGGCCACACGAAGAAGCCGCAGCCGCCGAGCATCCTGCGGGAGATCAGTCAGGTGAGGGTGGAGCGGGTCGTCGGATGAGGCGAAGCGATGAGCTGTGAGCTCTGAGCTTTGGGTGATGAGCTGGGTTGTGAGCACGGACATCAGGAACGCCTTTAACTCATCGCCCACTCACAACCCAAAGCTCACAGCTCAGCGCTCACAGCCCTATCTGTAATTCCCGAACTTCAACTCCACCCCGAAATCTTTCGACTTGAGCAGGGCGATCGCGGCCTGCAGCTCGTCCTTTGACGGCGAGGTGACACGGACCTGGTCGCCCTGAATGGACGCCTGCACCTTCTTCATCTTGGCGTCCTTGATCGTCGCCGCCACCTTCTTCGCCGTGTCGGCATCGAGCGCGGTCTTGAGCTTCACCTCACGGCGGACGGTGTCGCCACCGGCGGGCTTCACCTCGCCCAGATCGAGATTCTTCACCGGCACGTTGCGACGGATGAGCTTCGACTGCAGCACGTCGAAGAGCGCGCGCATCTTGTAGTCATCGTCGGCCACGAGCACGAGCAGGTTGTCGGCTCGCTTGAAGTCGATGCTCGCCTTCGATCCCTTGAAGTCGTAGCGCTGCGCGATCTCCTTCTGCGCCTGGTTGACGGCGTTGTCGACCTCCTGCAGGTCGACGCCGGTGGTCACGTCGAATGAGCTCTGTTGCGCCATGGTCGGGTAGAGGTCGCGGGCCGCGAGCCCGCTGGTATGGGTTGAATCGCGTAGCGAAGTTTGGCCGGGCACCATCCCAATCGGAAGGGGCGCGGACGCCATGCCACGAGCCTCATTGCATCACTCGCTCCACCGATCACTCGCCCTCCCACCGATCACTCGCCCTCGCGGTCAGCCGCGTCATCGCGCGCGAATCGGGCGACGATATCGCGCCGCCGGTGTATTGCATTGTGCACGATGAGGACGCTGACGATCGTGCATTCTGCCGTTCTCCCGCATGGCGCTCGCGATCATCTGGGGCACGCGTGACCTGCCCGCCGCACGTTACGATTTCCTCACGTAGGTGTCATTAGATGACGCGGCGCCCAGGGGGGCGCCCGTTCCGCGTACCGCGGCACAACGCCCAGCCATCGCACCACACTGTGCGACGCGAGGCGGTTGACCGCGTCCGCCGTGGATCCGACACGACAGACGCGATCGAAGACCTTCACCCTGAGCGATGTGAGTCGAAGCCCAACGGTCGAAGAGACAGCATCGACGACGCCCTCGGGCGCCAGCAGTGGTGGAAGCAGCGGTCCACGGACGTCGGCCGCGCTCGATGGCATCATCGCGGCCTCGCTCGAGCGCGTTGCGCGACTCGCGGCGACCGTGCTGCACGTGCCCGCCACCATGATCGCGCTCCTGGGCGACGACCGCCGCTGCTTCGGGTGGGGGCGCGGGCTCCCTGCGTGGTTCGCGCACGATCCAGGCGTGCTCGTTCGCTCCGGATTGTGCGCGCGCATTGCGGGCTCGCTGGAGCCGCTGGCCGTGGAAGATGCGCGGCACGATCCGGCGCCCGATGTCTCGACTGCAGCGTCCGAGTTGGGGATCGCCGCCATTGCCGGGGTTCCGCTTACCGTCGCGGATGGCAGCCGACTGGGGATCTTGTGCGCCGTCGATGCGGAGCCGCGGGCGTGGTCAATGGACGAGATCATGGTGCTGAAGGATCTCGCCCTCACCGCGGCGCTCGAGCTGGATCTGCGCCGGCGGCTCGGCGAGCGCGCACAGGTGGAGCAGCAGCTGCGTCACAATGCGATGCACGACGCGCTCACGGGTCTTCCGAACCGCGCGTTCTTCCTCGAGCAGCTCAAGTACACGATCGGGCGCGCGGGTCGCCGCCCCGATGATCTCTTCGCCGTGCTCTTCCTCGACCTCGACAACTTCAAGGTCGTGAACGACAGCGTGGGACACCACGCGGGTGATGAGCTGCTCGTCGCCGTGGCGCGACGCCTGGAGCAGTGCATGCGCGGCGGCGACATGGTGGCCCGGCTCGGCGGCGACGAGTTCGCGATTCTCCTCGAGCACGTCTCCGAGATCGGCGACGCCGCGCTCATCGCCGAGCGTGTGCAGGCCGCCCTCGCCGCGCCGATCGATCTCGGCGGCTACCAGGTGTTCACATCGGTGAGCATCGGCGTCGCACTCAGCTCGTCCGCGAACGAGCTCCCCGACTATCTCCTGCGGAGCGCGGACATGGCGATGTACCGCGCGAAGCGCGGCGGGCGCGCGCGCTTCGAGCTGTTCGATCCGATGATGCACGCCGAAGCGCTGCGCAGGCTCCAGATCGAAACCGATCTCCGGCGCGCGCTGGAGCGGCAGGAGTTCTGTCTCTACTACCAGCCGGTCGTGTCGCTGGAAACGGGGCGGATCGAAGGCGTGGAAGCGCTCCTGCGCTGGCAGCATCCGGATCGCGGCCTCGTGGTGCCGAGTGAGTTCATCCCGCTCGCCGAAGAGACGGGACTCATTCTCCCGCTGGGGCAGTGGGTGCTCACCGAAGCGTGCCGGCAGGTAGGCGCGTGGCGCGCTGCACACGCGGGCCGGGCACCGCTCACGCTGGGCGTCAATCTCTCCGTGAAGCAGTGCTCGCAGCCCGACCTCGCCGATCAGGTCGCGCAGATGCTCGCGAGCACGGCGTTCGACGCCTCGATGCTGCGCCTCGAGATCACCGAGAGTGTCATCATGGAGCAGCCGGAGCTCGCGACGCAGATGCTTGGCAAGCTGAAGGGACTCGGCATTCGCCTGCACCTGGACGATTTCGGCACCGGCTACTCATCGCTGAGCTATCTGCACAAGCTTCCGCTCGACGCCGTGAAGATCGACCGCAGCTTCGTGAGCCAGATCGACACCGAGGGACAGGCGCTGCACCTCGTGCAGACCATTCTCACACTCGCGCACAACCTCGGTCTCGAGGCGGTGGCCGAAGGCGTCACCACCGCCGAACAGCTGCGCATCCTGCGCGAGCTCGGCTGCACCTACGCGCAGGGCTACTACTTCTCCGCCCCGCTCACACCGAGCGAGATGGATGCGATGCTGCAGAGAGAGCCGGAGTGGTAGAACAACGGTGAGTCAGTGGGTCAGTAGGTCAGTCGATCAGAAAAGGCCCGTAAGGGGAGATCATCTCTCACCCGGCGGGCCGTTCCTGACTCACTGACCTACTGACCTACTGACTCACTGTCCCAGAAACGATCCCAGCGCCCGCGCCCGCGACATGTGGCGTAGCCGTGAGAGGGACTTTTCCTTGATCTGGCGGACGCGTTCGCGGGTGATGCCGAGGAGGGCGCCGATCTGCTCGAGCGTCATCGGCTCCTCGCCGTCCAGGCCGAAGTAGAGGCGCAGGATCTTCGCCTCGCGCTCCTTGAGCGCGGAGAGCGCTTCCTCGATGGACTCGGTGAGCGCCTTCTCGAAGATCAGCTCGTCGGGGGTGGGATTCAGATTGTCGGGGAGATAGTCGAGGAGCCGGTTGTCCTCGCCTGGCGTGAGGGGGGCATCGAGCGAGAGGTGCGTCTGCGAGATCGAGATCGTCTTGGCGACCTCCTCCTCGGTCAGGTCCATCTCCTCGGCGATCTCCTCGTGCGTGGGCTCGCGTCCCAGCTCCTGCAGGAGCGCGTTCGCGCGCTTGCCGATCCGGTGCAGCGTGCCCGCGCGGTTGAGCGGGACGCGCACGATGCGCGACTGCTCCGCGAGCGCCTGCAGGATCGCCTGGCGAATCCACCAGACGGCGTACGAGATGAACTTGATCCCCTTCGTCTCATCGAACTTGTGTGCGGCGCGGATGAGGCCGAGGTTCCCCTCGTTGATGAGGTCGGCAAGCGCGACGCCCTGGTTCTGATACTTCTTGGCGACGGAGACCACGAAGCGCAGGTTCGAGCGGACCAGCTTGTCGAGCGCTTCCGGATCGTTCTCCCGGATGCGCCGCGCAAGCTCGGCTTCCTCTTCGCGGCCAATCAGCGGGTATACGCTGATGTCGCGAAGATACTGGTCCAACGAACCTTCTTCGTACGACGACTTCTTGTTGCGGCTGGTGACGGCCATACGGATGGCGGCTCCTGAGAGCGGCGAGCACCCGGTCACTCGGGGACCCACTCGCGGGCAGGTGGCATCGCGCAACATCGCGCGATGTGGTGCAGCGACTGCGAACAGCGAAACTACGGCTCTCAGTCGTCGGTCGTCAGTCGTCGGTGACGGCCTCGGTCAGCGTCAACTCGCT
>DASSNR010000005.1:0-2211 GCA_035687925.1 Gemmatimonadaceae bacterium
GAGCGGTGCACGACGCGGCCGGAGGAGGGACGGGCGGCGTTCGTCGTCTGGGACGAGGTGCGCACCGCGCTTACCGCCGCCACGCTCACGCTGCAGCAGCGGCTGCTCAACGTGCGCATCCGCGACTTCGATCGCGACGTGGATCCGAGGGATCATCACGTGCTCCGCGAGCAGAGCTGGGAGCAGAACGGTGTGAGCGCGTCGCCGTTCGTCGCGGTGTCAGCCGACTCGCTGGAGAGCAGCGGCTACGCGCACCTGAGCGACACGGCGAGCTGGTACTACGCCCCGGACGCCAACGTGCTCCTCTCCGATGCCTTCTCCGCGCATCACTGCTTTCGCGTGCAGCAGAGCGACAGCATGCCGAAGCAGCTTATCGGACTCGCGTTCGAGCCGGTGCGCCATCGCAAGGTCCCCGACGTGCAGGGTGTGCTCTGGCTCGATCGCACGACGAGCGAGCTGCGGACCATGGAATTCCATTACACGGGGCTGCCGCGCGCGATCTCGAAGGACGTGTTCGGCGGCACCATCGCATTCCGACGCCTGCCCACCGGCGCGTGGATCGTGCAGCGATGGGTGCTGCGCATGCCGGTGCTGCATGCCGAACTGCGGCCGCGAAGTGCGTTCCGACCCGAGTATCGCGACACCGTGATCGCCGCGATCCACGAGACGGGGGGCGCGGTGCTCACTGCCACGACACGCAACGGTACGCCACTCACGCTGACGGAGGCCGCCACGCTCCGCGGCACGGTGTTCGACAGCACACGCGGAGCGCCGCTCGTTCATGCCCTCGTGATGCTTGCCGGCACCGCGGATTCCACGCGCACCGATTCACTCGGCGCCTTTCAGCTGGATGGACTGAGCGACGGCGAGTACACAATCACCGTCTCGCAGGCGCGGCTCGATTCACTCGCGGCCCGGCCACTCACGCGCAACGTGACGCTGCGTCGCGGGATCGTCAGCACAGTGCGGCTCGGCGTCCCGTCACTCGCATCGATCGTGCGCAATGCGTGCCCCGATAGTTTGCGCGCGGACACGATGGCGCTCGTAGCGGGCACAGTGCGCACAGCGGACTCCGGGCGCCCGCTCGCGAACGCGCTGGTAACGGTCAGCTGGACGACCTGGACGCTCAACGCGCACATCGCCAAGGGATCGTCGCACGGCATCGAGGTGTCAACCGACAGCCTGGGACACTACCACGCGTGCGGCGTGCCGGCGGGGCTGCTACTCGGCATCACGGCGCAGGTGGGCAAGGTGCGCAGTGCGACGGATGTGGTGAAGCCGCTCAGCGGAGGTGAGCTCGTACTGCGCGAGCTGAAGGTGGCGAAGGAGACGCCGGAGTAGGGCTCGCAGCCGTCCTCAGCGATCCCGGGTCCAGAGCACGAGCGTCCCGCACTCCGATTGGCCGTTGCGGTGTTCGACCGGTGTAGAGGACGGGGAGCTCTGGACGCGTCGGATCGGACGCGCCGCGCCCCTTACCCGACCTGCGCCTCCGGCTCCCGGAACTGCACGCGATACAGCTTCGCGTACACGCCGTCGCCCGCGAGCAGCTCCGTGTGCCGCCCCTGCTCGGCGATCTCGCCGTGGTCGAGCACGACGAGCCGGTCCGCGCGCCGCACCGTGCTCAAGCGGTGCGCGATGATGAGCGTCGAGCGCCCGCGCAGCAGTTCCTCCATCGCTTCCTCGATGAGCCGCTCGCTCTCCGCGTCGAGATTCGACGTCGCCTCGTCGAGGATGACGACCGCCGGATCCTTGAGGAAGACGCGCGCGATCGCGATACGCTGCCGCTGACCGCCCGAGAGCTTGACCCCGCGCTCACCGACGCGTGTGCCGAGTCCCTCGGGAAGCTCCTCGATGAACTCGAGCGCGTGCGCAGCGCGCGCGGCGTGGAGAATTTCCGTCTCGGTCGCCTCGCGCGCGTAGGCGATGTTCTCGCGTACGGTGCCGCTGAAGAGCGTCGGCTCCTGCGGGACGAGCCCGATCGCGCCGCGGAGATCGGCGAACGAGAGCTCGCGAATGTCGATGCCGTCGAGCGTGATCCGTCCCTGATTCACGTCCCAGAAGCGCGGCACCAGCGAGGCGATCGTCGTCTTGCCGGCGCCGGAGCGGCCGACGAGCGCGACGACCTCGCCGGGCGCCGCCTGCAGCGACACGCCGTGCAGCACGTCGGGGAGCCCGGGCGCGTAGCGGAAGACGACGTCCTCCAGGGCGACG
>DASSNR010000068.1:0-5002 GCA_035687925.1 Gemmatimonadaceae bacterium
CTGTTCCGAGTCCCGGGTCCCGAGTCCCGAGCCCCGACTCCGGTGAACCCTGCGGCGAGTGCGCCTCCTGCATGCGCATCTGGAGCGGTTCGGCGAGCCTCGATGTCGTCGAGATCGATGCGGCGTCCAATCGCGGCGTGGACGACGCGCGCGAGCTGCGCGAGCGAGCGATGTATGCGCCCTCCAGCGAGGGACACTACAAGGTGTACATCGTCGACGAAGCGCACATGCTCACGCGCGAAGCATGGAATGCGCTCCTCAAGATTCTCGAGGAGCCACCGCCGCGCGTCGTGTTCGTCTTCGCCACGACCGAGCCGCAGAAGATTGCGCAGGCGGCCGCGCCGGTACTGAGTCGCCTGCAACGCTTCGACTTCAGGCGCATCGGCCCCGCCGACATTCGCGACCGACTCATGACGGTGCTCGCCGCCGAGCACGTGGAGGCCGAGCCCGATGCGGTCGCGCTCATTGCACGCGCTGCCGATGGCTCGATGCGCGATGCCCTGAGCCTTGCCGATCAGGCGCTCTCCGTCGGCGCTGGTGCGCTCACTGCCGAGCGGGTGCGCGACGCGCTCGGGCTCGTGCCCGATGACGAGTATCTCACGATTCTGGATCTCGTCGCCGAGGGGCGCGCGGGTGACATCTTCCCCGCCATCGCGCGACTGGTCGATGCGGGTGTCGACCTCGGCGGCTTCCTCAGCGGCCTCACCGACACGCTGCGGGCGCTCCTCGCGCTCACGCTCGGCGCGCCGATGACCGATCTCTCCGAGCGCATGCGCGACGCGCTGGCGGTGCGCACCGATCGACTCGCCGCGGGCGATCTCCTCCGCATGCTGCACATCATCACCGAGCTCGAGCCGCACTTCCGGCGCAGCGGGCAGCAGCAGGTACTGCTCGAATCGCTTCTCGTGCGCTTCGCGCTCATGGATCGCACCGTGTCGCTCGAGGATGTCCTGCGCGGGATGGGCGGGGAAGGATCGCCGGGCATCGGACGTCGCACCGCGAGCACCGGGCATCGCGGAGCGGAGGAACCACGCTCGACGTCTCGCGCACCGAGCGCCGAGCGTTCGCGCTCAGCGCCGCCAGAACCTCCGCATCGCCCAACCGACGACGCGCCGCCGGCAGCTGACAGCTCACAGCCCAAAGCTCAGAGCTCACAGCTCACAGCCCAGGACTCAGCACCCTCGACCCGGAACGCACCGCCACCTCCCGATCTCAACGCGCTCGTCGAGCGATGGGGCGAGATCGTCGCGCAGGTGCGTGCGGATGGTCGCGCGTTGCTCGCGGCCGCGCTCGATCAGACCATGCCCGTCGCGGTCTCCGCTCGCGGCGATGTAACGCTCGAGCTGGAGAGCGATCTGCACGAGCAGGCGATCGCGAGCAGCATGGACGATGTGCTCGCGGCCATCCGCTCGTTCTTTGCCGGCGCGACGCGCATCGTCGTGCGCGTGGCGAGCACGAGCGGCCCGACTGCCGATGGTGCACCGCGCCGCCTCACTGAAGAGGCCGTGAAGGAACAGCGGCTCTCGCTGCTCCGCAAACGCGATCCCGCGCTCGACGCGGCGGTGGATGCACTCGATCTCGAGCTGCTCGAATGATGGGCATGCGCTTGCGGCCCGCGCATCTGGCGGGGTACCTTTGCATGCACCTTCCCACTCTCACGACGTACGACGCATGCCGGATTTCATGAAGATGCTGCAGCAGGCGCAGGAGGTGCAGGGGCGCCTGCAGCAGTTGCAGGACGAGTTGCAGAACCGCACGGTGTCTGCCGCGAGCGGCGGCGGCCTGGTGACGGTCACTGCCGATGGGAAGGGACAGATCCGCAAGGTGCAGATCGATCCATCCGTCGTGAATCCGTCCGACACCGAGATGCTCGAGGATCTGGTCCTCGTCGCCATCACCGAGGCGCAGAAGAAGGCGACGGCCCTCGCCGAGGAAGAGATGCGGAAGCTTACCGGGGGACTGTCGCTGCCGTTCAAGCTGCCGTTCTAACATGTCGGCCATCGACGAGCTCGCCACGGAGCTGTCGAAGCTCCCTGGCATCGGCCGCAAGACGGCGCTGCGCCTCACCTACCATTTGCTCAAGCAGCCGCCCGAGGAGAGCCGGCGTCTCGCCCGCATCCTTGCCGATCTTTCGGTGCGTGTTCGGCGGTGCTCTGTCTGCGCCAACCTCACCGAAGAGGACCCGTGTGCCATCTGCGCGGACCCACGCCGTGACCGCGGGCTCCTCTGCGTCGTGGAGGAAGCGTCGGACATCGGCGCGATCGAGCGGGCCGGCGAGTTCCGCGGCGTGTACCACGTGTTGGGCGGCCGCCTATCGCCGCTCGATGGCGTGGGCCCCGAGGATCTGGCCATGGAACAGCTCGTGGACCGCGTGACATCGGGCGCGGTGCGCGAGGTCATCATCGCAACCAACCCGAGTCTCGAGGGGGAAGCGACCGCGCTCTACGTGCAGCGTCAGGTCGCGCCGCTGGGGCCGGTTGTCACTCGCATCGCACGGGGGATTCCAGTGGGCGGAGACTTGGAGTACGCAGATGGCGTCACCATCGCGCAGGCGCTGAGCGCGCGGAGGGCCATGTGACGCGGCGCACAATGCAAGCGGCCGTCGCGGCTGGGTTTGCGAGTGGCCTGGCGGTGGGGTTAATCGTCTGGAGTCAGCAGACCCACCGCTCACGCCACAATCTGTTCAGCTCGCATCCGATGCGCCGGCTGGCGGCGTTGGGGTACCTCCGCGGACAGCGGAGTGCGCGGACGGTGCAGCTGCTCCGAGACTATGTGCGGTGGGAGCAGACGCCGCGGCTTCGACGCCGTGGCGAGCTGATTCTGCGGCGCATGGAACACTCCCTCGACGCATAAGGACGGATCATGCCGGTTGGCGCAGCGAGCTGGTCGTTTACCGAAGACGATTACGGTGCGATTCAGCGATCGCTCCAGCAATTCCTCTACGACAGCAACTCCCGGTGCGCGCTCCTGGTCGATCGAACCGGGCAGCTCGTGGCCACTGTCGGCGAGCAGCCGCACTTCGATCCGACGGCGTTCGCCACGTTGACCGCGGCGGACTTCAGCGCGAACGACCAGCTCGCGCGCCTCATCGGCGAGAGCGAGTTCAATTCGCTATTTCACCAAGGTGAGCAGGAGTCGATGTACCTCGTGGACATCGCGCGACGCGTGATCCTCGTGGTCCTCTTCGACAGCCGCACCACCCTCGGCCTCGTCCGATTGAAGGTCAAGCAGACCGCCGAGGAGCTCAACCGACTCTTCATCGAGATGTTCCAGCGCGCACGAAACGCGGACACGACGCCCAATCTGCTCGAGGGCGCCGACGATGAAATCGACAGGCTCTTCCAGTAAGCCGGAGGATATCCATGTCGATGATCAACTACGCCTCGCGCGAGATCAACTGCAAGATCGTCTACTACGGCCCGGGGCTCGGCGGCAAGACGACGAACCTGGAGCACGTCTACGGCCGCGTGCAACCGAACACGCGCGGCAAGCTCATCTCGCTGGCCACGGAAACCGAGCGCACGCTCTTCTTCGATTTTCTTCCTGTGGACCTCGGCACCATTCGCGGCTTCAAGACGCGCTTCCACCTGTACACCGTGCCGGGGCAGGTCTACTACAACGCGAGCCGCAAACTCATCCTGAAGGGTGTGGACGGCATCGTCTTCGTCGCCGACTCGCAGATCGACCGCATGGAGGCGAACCAGGAGGCGATGCAGAACCTGTACGACAACATGTCGGAGTACGGGTACGATCTGACCACCATGCCGTTCGTCATTCAGTACAACAAGCGTGACCTGCCGAACGCCGCACCGGCGAGCGAGCTGCAAGCCGCGCTCAATCCGGGGTGGGAAGTACGCGAGCCCCAGAAGCAGCGCGTCACGCCCGATCCATATCACGCGGGGGAGAATCTGATCGAGCAGATCCCCACGGGTGAGTGGGTCGAGCGCGCCCCGTACTTCGAGGCGGTGGCTGTCGCCGGCGACGGCGTGTTCGACACGCTGAAAGCGGTGAGCAAGCTCGTACTGAAGACTCTCGCCTGACGCGGCGTGGCGCGGTGAACCTCCCCAACGCCCTCTCGCTCGGCCGCATCGCGGCCGCGCCCTTCATCGCGCTGCTTCCCTTCGGGGCGTCGTGGGAGCTCCGACTCGCGGGGTTCGTCCTGTACATCGCCGCCGCGATCACGGACTACTACGACGGCGTACTCGCGCGCACGCGCAACCTCGTGACGGATGTCGGCAAGCTCCTCGATCCGCTCGCCGACAAGCTTCTGCTCTTCGCAACGTTCATCCCGATGTACCTCCTGCAGACGTCGCCCACGGATTGGCTCCTCGGCGTCGTCCCCGGAACATCGTGGCTCCCCACCGCCGCGTTCGACTTCGCGTTCGTCACTCCATTCGGCCGCGTCGGCCTCCCCTTCTGGATCGTGGCCGTGATCGTTGGACGCGAGCTGTTCATGACGGTCTTCCGTCAGGCCGCCGCCCGCCGCGGCGTCGTGATCGCCGCCATCGGCCCCGCCAAATGGAAGATGGGCTTTCAGGCGACCTGGGTCGGCGCCGCCTACTTCTGGTTCGCCGCCGAGAGCGCCGCGCGCTACTACCACTGGACGAACGCCGCCTGGCGCGCCTTCGCGAACTTCAACGGCATCGTCGGCGTTGTCACCATGAGCGTCGCCGTCGTGCTCACGCTGTACTCGTTCGCGCTGTATCTGCATCGGTACAGCTCCCTCTTCGTCGCGAGCCGCGGATAACCGCGGATCGAGCCGCTGATCGACGCGCAGGAGCCGCGGATCAGAACAACAGGGGAACCGCGGATGGCCGCGGAGGGCCGCGGATACGACAACAGCAACTGCGGATAGCCGCGGATGAACGCGGATAGACGCGGAGCGATCGCGACCACGGAAAGGCTCGGGACTCGAGGACCGAGCAGAATTTTTGGGGGGATGAGGCGAGACTCGGCGCGCCAGGGCGAGCCGTCTCACACGTGAGAGCCCAGCGCGGGCTCG
>DASSNR010000075.1:0-3144 GCA_035687925.1 Gemmatimonadaceae bacterium
TCGCCTCGCGCTCTTCATCCGGCAGCACCGAATCGGGGTCCATGTGGCCGATGCTCGTGAGCGACTCGCTCGAGAGATTCCACGAGTAGCGCACGGAGTCCACGGTGAAGTGGAACGCCTTGTGGTCCCTGGTGAAAGCGACCGATGTGAACGGGAGATCGCTCGCCACGTGCGCGCGGTGCGACAGCTCGCTGAGCGCGGCGGCGAGCTTCGCCTGATCGAAGAGCGGGCGCTTCACGCGCGTCGCGGGAACGACGAGGTAGAAGTGCGAGCCGGTGTGGTCCTTCCAGTTGTACCAGAGCGAGTCGGACGTGCCGAGCCAGTGCGGGTCCACGCCGTCGCTGTACGTCACGGGCTTCAGCGCGGCGGAGCTGAACCGCTCGGCGAGCTCCCAATTGGCGTGTGTGACATTGGGCTGGGCTGGCTGCGCGGCGGTCTGCGCCGGCGCTCGCGATGCGGCGCTTGCGAGGACGCACGCGACGCCCAGCGCATAGCCAACGCCGCCTCGGATCCGGCTCTCCGTGTGGGGCATTCCTCGACTCTCCATGGATGGGCGCCGGCATCGGCACGACTGGAGGGATGTGCGTCGTGCCCGAACACCGGCGCCGGTGGTGGGACCGTACGATGCGTCGCCGTCTCGATATGTTCCGTACGCCGCTGAAGCGCCAGGCGTTGACGGCCGTGCGGTCCCGCCACCCGAGTCGATCCCGGGGCTACTTCTTCTTCGCGGCGGTCTTCCCCTCCTTGGGCTGCAGCGTGGACTCCGCCGGCAGCAGCGAGCTGAGCCGCCACGGATCGATGCGATAGACCGTCGCGCCAGAATCCGCGCGCACCCACACGCCGCTCTTCGTCGAGTCGAACGCGAGGCTGGCGAGCGGCGCTCCCGTCGCGCTGAGCAGCCGCGCGTGCAACGCTGGCTTCGCGAAGCTCACCGAGTCGGCTTGCGCGGACGTCGCGAAGCTCGACGCGGTGAGGTCCGTGTACTCGCCGAGCAGGCGGTGCACCGCCGCGGAATCCGCCGCGTGGCCGGACGCGAACGTCCACGCGCCGCTCGTCCCGTTCTTCGCGCCCTTCCCGCTCGCGCGCCGCAGTGTGTAGCGGTGCGCGCCGCGCTGCACCGCGATCGCCGCCACGCTCTCCGGCTCGACATCCGCGATCCGCTTGTCGCGCCAGTCATTGACCGTGCGATGATCGAGCGCTCCGACGAGCATCCCGTGCCACGCGTACACCGGATTCGCATCCGTGCGGCGCAGATAGAGGCCGCCGAAATCCTGTGTGCGCTTCCCTGTGGTGATGTCGAGCAGCGTCTTCCCATGACTCACCACGCGCACGCGCCGCCCGCTGTCCGCGTCCACGCCGAGCGCGGCGTGCGAGCTCGGCTGCTCGGCGACGAGCTCGCTCCACGCGATCGTGTCGTCGAGCGCATGGAGCAGCGCGCTCACCATCGTCGGCGATGCCGGGTAGCCGCTCACGCGCCACTGTCCGTGCGCATCGCGCGCGAGCACCTCTGTGTCGCGCCGCGCCGTCAACGCGATCGTGTCCACCGATGCGCTATCGATTCTCGGAAGCGCGAAGCTGCTCGAGCGGTCCGCGGACGAGCCGCGCGCGAGTGTCACCGCGCCCCAGGCGACGAGGATGACGACGAGCGCCGTCGCCAGGCGAAGAAGTTGTTTGGTGCTCATGCGACCCCCGCGGGTTCAGGCTGCAGCGGCCGATACGGCTCGCGCGTCTTCCGCCGGCGGTTCGCCAGACGGACGATACCGATGAGTGCCACGAGTAACGGCACGCCGATCAGGTTCAGGTACTTCACTCCGTCGCGCTCGGCGGCACTCGTGAAGACGAGCGGCGTCGGCGCGCGGTCCTTCGAGCGAATGGCGATGAGCGACTCGTCTTGCGCCAGCCAGTCCACCGCGTTCAACGCGAAGGCGAGATTCTCCGGTGCGCCCTGCACGAAGTGATCGGTCACGAAGTCGGCGTTGCCGACGACGATCAGGCGGCCGGGTGATGCGCTGTCCGCTTTCGCCTTCGGCTTCACTTGGACGGCGAGGAGCCGCGGCGCGAGATCGGTCTGCGCGAACTGCTGCGTCGGCGCGATCGATGTCGCCCCCGTGGAGATCCCGGACGCCCGGCTCGAGATGAGCAGCGGCGTGATCGTCCCCTTCGCCGCACCCGTCGTGTCGATGCTGCTCGCCCAGGTGAGCACGGCGTCATCGAGATCCTGGTTCACCGTCGACTTTCCGGTGCTCGCCGCGCGAATGAAGTATGGGTAGCGCTGCAGCACCTGCCCGAACGACGTCGGGATCGGCACGACCTCGTTGGAGACGAGATCGTACACCAGGTCGCTCTTCACCGAGACGCCGAACGGTTTGAGCAGTGTGTTCCACGCGACGGGGTGCGGCATCGCCATCGGATAGCGCGGATTCATCTGCATCCCGCCGGCGAGCACGAGCACGCTCCCGCCGCGATGGACGAAGCGCTCGAGCCGCGCGGCGGCCGCGCTCCCGAGCGAATCGGGGAGACCGGCGAGAATGACCGCCCGCACGTCGTGCGTCGGCTGCGTCGAGTCGGAGAGCGAGATCGCGCGCACCTCGTATGACTTGCCGAGCTGCGTCTGGAGCTGCTGCAGGCTGGCATTCGGATCACGCTCATCGTCCACGATCGCGACCACCGGCTTCTTCGTCCGTGTGAGCGCGCGGATCCCCGACGCGATGCGGTACTCGAGGTTGTTGGTCTGCTGGATGAATGGGATGACCTGCGACTTCCCCGCGTACTGGATGGCGAGGCCGAGGTAGCCGTCCTTCACCTGCAGCTCGGACTGTCCCACGACGTTGAACTGCACGGGCTGGATGCCGAGGCTCTGCGCATCACGCTTCGCCGTTTCATCACTCGACGGATCGCGCCGGATGATGCGGATCTTCCCATGCCCCGCCGAGCGCAGATCGCGCAGGAGGTCGTTCACGTCGCGCTCCTGCAGCGCGACCTGCGTCGGGAGCTGGCTCGACGCGAAGAGCTTGATCGTGACGATGTCGTCCAGGTCGCGCGCGATCTGCTTCGTCGCCTTCGACAGCGTGTACGCGTGCCCCGGCGTGAGGTCGAGCCGGCCGCCGATGTCGCTGCCCAAGAGATTCACCGCCACGAGGATCG
>DASSNR010000100.1:0-11118 GCA_035687925.1 Gemmatimonadaceae bacterium
TGCTCTTGAAGATCCCGCCGCCCGGCTCGATGGTGTTGCGCGTGTTCACGTCGCCGGTGCCCGCCCAAACGATGTTGGTGTCGGAGGGCGCGATGGCGAGCGTCCCCATGGAGATGACCGGCTGGCGATTGAAGATCGGGCGGAAGGTGGTGCCGGCGTTGGTCGACTTCCAGATGCCGCCGCCCGCCGCCGCCACATAGAGGGTCTTCGACGGACTGGGGATGCCGACGATGGCATCGACGCGGCCGCTCATGTTGGCGGGGCCGACGTTGCGCCATCGGAAACCAGCGAGCGTGGCGGAGTCCAACTGCGTGCTCTGCGCGCGGGCTGTCAGTGGCACAGCGGCCGCGACACCGGCGAGAAGGGGGATCAGCCGTTGAAGTCGCATGCGAGAGAGGGGTGAGAGTGGGAACGGTAGAACGGGAGCATGCATTCGTGCGGGTGCGGTCCGCCTTGCCGAGCGGGTACGGGAGGCGGGCCAATGCATTTATAGCATACGCAGGAGGGGGGCGGAATGCTGCGGGGGGCGATGCAGACGTTGCCGCCGTCGGGCTCCGGAACGGCTCGAGCCTGGCGATTGCCTTAGTCCCGCACGACGGACGACGCGCCGGTCCGCTCATCGCGATGCAGATCGAGTGACGACGGTGTGGCACACCGATCCAACCTAGATCGCGAGCATCGTCCGCACCGCGCGCAGGAGCTCGTCTGCATGAAAGGGCTTGAGCAGGAGCACGCGCCGCGGGTGCAGATCTCCCCGATGGAGAATGACATCATCCGTGTAGCCTGAGATGTAGAGCACGCGGATGCCGGGTCGCGTCGCCACGAGCGCCTCGGCGAGTTGCCGCCCGCCCATCTCTGGCATGACGACATCGGTGATGAGCAGATCGATCACGCCCTCGTGCTCGGCCGCGAGCTGCAGCGCATCCCGGCCGTGCCGCGCCACGAGGACGGTGTAGCCCTGATGCTCGAGGATCTCGCGAAGCAGACGACGTATTGGCAACTCGTCCTCGCACGCCAGGATCGTCGCCGTGTGCGGCGCCCGCGAGCGTGAGATGGAATCACCGTCGTCGGGCCGATCCCTTGGCCCAGCCTGGAGATCATCGGCCGCTTGTGGGAACGCCATCGCCACTGTCGTACCGCGCCCTGGCGTGCTGTCGATCCAGATGTGCCCGCCACACTGACGCACGATCCCATACACGGTCGACAACCCGAGTCCGGTCCCGCGGTCCGGTCCCTTCGTTGTGAAGAACGGCTCGAACACGCGTTGCCGGGTTGCCTCGTCCATCCCCTCGCCCGTGTCCGTCACACGCACCACCACGTACGCGCCGGACCGCATGAGCCCGTGCGGATAGGCGAAGGGCTCATCGGTGATCAGGTTGCTCGTCGCGATGGTGAGTGTTCCACCGCGCGGCATCGCGTCGCGCGCGTTGACGACCAGATTCATCAGCACCTGCTCGAGCTGCCCCGGATCCGCCGTAATGAGCCCCTCGTCTCGGCCCGTCACACACGCCAACGCAATGTCTTCCGGCAACAGCCGCCTCAGGAACGGCTCCGCCGTGGCGAGCACCGCGTTCACGTCGAACGTCTGCGGCGTGAGCAGCTGCTGGCGGCTGAACGCCAACAGCTGTCGAGTGAGCGCGGCACCGCGATCGGTGGCGAGCAGGATCTCGTGCGCATCCGCACGCATCTGCTCACTCTCGAGCTGCTCCCTCAGGAGATAGCCGTACGAGCGCACGACGGTGAGCAGATTGTTGAAGTCGTGCGCGATCCCGCCTGCCAGGAGCCCCACGGCCTCGAACTTCTGCGCCTGGCGGAACTGCTGCTCGAGTCGATGCTGCTCGGTGACGTCGATGACGATGACGGCGAATCCGCGAACGTCGCCCTGCGGGTTCCGGAGCGCGGCCACGGACAGGCTCACCTCGATGAGCGTGCCGTCCTTCCGCCGCCGCTTCGTCTCCAGGTTGGTCACCGTGTGCCCGTGCAGGATCTCCTCTCGCCGGTGCCAGACCGCGGCGCCTCCGCTCTCTTCGTCGGGAAGCATCGTTGCATACGATTGTCCGAGCATCTCCGCGGCCGTCCAGCCGAGCAGTCGCTCGGCCGCCGGATTCCACCGTGTGATGCGAAGATCGCGGTCCAACACCACGATCGCGAGCGGTGAGTCATCCACCACGGCGCGCAACACGTCCGTCGCTTCGCGGAGCCTGGCCTCGGCGCGGTTGCGTTGCGTGACATCGTGCACGAGGACGAGTTGCGCGTCATGCCCATCGAACTCGATACGGTGCCCGGCGATCTCGACATCGAGCATGCTCCCGTCCTTCCGTCGATGCCGCCATCCCGACAGTCGTCGCAGTCCGGGTGGTGCATCGATGACGGCCTGTCGGAGCCCGGGGATGTCCTCCGGCGGACGGATATCCGCGATGGTCATGGCGAGAAACTCGTCGCGCGAATAGCCATACTGCGCCGTCGCGGCCAGGTTCACGGCAAGGAACCGGAGCGTGTCGCGATCATAGACCCACATGGGCAGCGGACTCGCGTCGAACAGCAGGCGATAGCGCGCCTCGGCCTGCAGCGCGCGCTCTCTGGCGTCCTCGGTGTCGCGAAGCGCGCCCTGCAGATCCGCGTTCGCGGCCTCGAGCTCCACCGTTTGCTCCTGCAGCTCCGCCGCTTGTGCCTCGAGCTCGACCGCCTGCTCCTGCAGCTGCGCCGCCAGCTGTTCGACCTCGGCGCGTCGCCGCTCTGCCGCCGCGCGCGCCGCGATCTCCGCTTCGAGCGCGCGTGCCTGCGTCTCCCGCGCGTAGCGCTCCGTGAGGTCGCGCGTGATCTTCGCGAACCCGACGAGATGTCCCGTGTCGTCATGCAGCGCCGTGATGACGACGCTCGCCCAGAATCGCGCGCCATCCTTCCGCACGCGCCACCCTTCGTCCTCGACGCGTCCCTCTCGTGCGGCCACCTGGAGCAACCGCACCGGCTTACCGGCGGCAACTTCCTCGGGCAGATAGAACAGGGAGAAGTTCCGACCAATGATCTCCTGCGCCGTGTAGCCCTTGAGCCGCTCGGCGCCCGGATTCCAGGTCGCGACGTGCCCCGTGGGATCGAGTACGAACAGCGCATAATCACGAACCGCGTTGATCAGGAGCTGATGCAGCTCGGCTGGGGTCGGACTCAGGCGAGCAGGTGACGCAGGATCGTGGGCAGGCTCGTCCGGTATCGGCATCGGAACAGGCGTGAGAAGACGAGGTGTTCGGGAGCGAAGGTGTCGGAGTTCAACGACGGTCCATTCTCCGCTTGCGCCATCATTCGTGCGAAAGTGCACTCCGGCAATCCCAGTTGTCCACCGTCCTCACGACTCTTAAAGGGTCCTAATGCCCGGCACACGATTGACACCGCGTTAGCCGCAGCATCGTCGCGCCGAGCGCGTGATCTGCGCACGGCAGCGCGACGCACGCCGTGTGGCCGACGACGCGCGAGTCTGGCGCCGACCGAGTGCGCGAGTTACGGTGTGTAGCGCGAATGGTATCCGCCTCGCGTTGATCGTCCAAAGTCCACGCTCTCATCGAACACCCGCATGTCGCATCACTCCCGCGCGTGCGCCCCGCTCGTCCGGGCGCCCGTTCTCCTCGCGTGCGCCGTCGCACTCGCCTGCCATCCGCAGCCGGCTGCGTCACCCGCTCCGGTGCGTGCGAACGCAGACTCCGCCCATATCACCGCCGCCGTCCGTGTGAATCAGCTCGGCTACCTCCCCGCCGGACGCAAGGTGGCCGTCGTCTGCGCGGTCGCGCCGGTGCGCATCACATCGTTCGTCGTGCTCGATGCGAATGGGACGCGTGCCTTCGGGCCCGCGCATGCCGAAGAGAGTGGCGCGTTCGGCCCGTGCGTCGACACGTACCGCCTCGACTTCTCCGCACTCTCGCGCGATGGGCGCTATCACATCGAAGCCGCGTCGTTCTCGTCGCCGACATTTCCCATCGGACCCGACGTGTACGACGGCGCCGCCGATACGCTCCTCTACTACATGCGTGAGCAACGCTCGGGCTACAATCCGCTCTTCCGTGATTCGGTGCACACGAAGGACGGCATCATCGTCGACGACTCCGTGTACGGCGGGAAGTTCGTGCCCGTGAGCGGCGGATGGGCCGACGCGTCCGACTACCTGCAGTATGTGACGACGTCCGCCACCGCGACCTTCCAGATGCTCATGGCGTATCGCGACCATCCGCAGGCGTTCAGCGATCACTTCGACGCCGAGGGGCTCCCCGGCGCGAACGGTGTCCCCGACATCCTCGACGAAGCGCGCCATGGACTCGAGTGGCTCGCGCGGATGTACCCGAACAACGGGATGGGATTGATGTTCAACGAGATCGCCGACGACCGCGATCACACGTACTGGGATCTACCAACCACCGACACCACGGACTACGGCTGGGGGAAGGGCGGGCCGCGTCCCGTGTACCCGTGCACCGGCAGACCGCAGGGGCTCTTCACGAACAAGAATCGCTCGTCGGGCTACGCGTCCACGGCTGGCAAGTTCGCCTCGGCGATGGCGCTGGGCTCCATTCTCCTTCGCGATCGCGACTCCGTCTTCGCCGACTCGCTCGCCGAGCGCGCGAAGGCTGCGTACGCACTCGGCCAGGCGCACCCTGGTGTGTGTCAGACCGCACCGGGCCACTCGCCGTACTTCTACGAGGAAGACAACTGGACCGACGACATGGAGCTGGGCGCGGCCGAGCTGTACGCGCTCACGCACGAGCAACATTATCTGACCGACGCCGTGTCCTACGCGGCGCGCGAGCCCGTGACGCCGTGGATGGGCGCCGACACCGCACGGCACTACGAGTGGTATCCGTGGTACAACAGCGGCCATCACGAGGTGTGGCGTGCGGGCTCGGCCGACGAGCGGCGCACGATGGCCGAGTACTATCGCGAAGGGCTCGCGCGCGTGGTGACGCGCGCGCACAACGGCTTTCGCGTCGGCATCCCGTTCATCTGGTGCTCGAACAACCTCATGGCGTCATTCGCCACGCAGGCCTTTCTCTATCGGCAGATGACGGGTGACACGACGTACGCCGAGTACGAGAACGCCGCGCTCGACTGGCTCTTTGGGACGAATCCGTGGGGCGTGTCGATGGTGATCGGGCTGCCGCACTCGGGCACGTACCCGCGCGATCCGCACTCGGTCATCTCGAACGAGCTGCACTGGCAGCTCACCGGCGGGCTCGTGGATGGTCCGGTGTATCGCTCCATCTATCAGAACCTGCGCGGGATCAGTTTGCACAACGCGGACGAGTATGCGCCGTTCAACACGGGGTTCATCGTCTATCACGACGACGTGGGCGATTACTCGACCGATGAGCCGATCATGGACGGGACGGCGAATCTGGCGTATTTGCTTTCCGCACTCGCGGGAAGCAAAGTGAGTCAGTAGGTCAGTGAGTCAGTAGATCAGGTACCAGGTACGGCAGGGGGTGGGCGGCGACTGCCTTGGTTGTCATTCCGAGCGTAGCGAGGAATCTCGGGCCCGAGATTCCTCGCTACGCTCGGAATGACAGGCTTGCTAACTCAGCTCCCAGTTGCTGGACGGCCAGCCGATCGTACTTGGTAGGCGAAGTCCGGAACCTCTTCGCCACCACCCCGCGGGCGCCCTCCACCTTCCGCTCTCCCGCATCATGCGCGAGCTCGTATCCGACATTCGATACGCCTGTCGTGCACTCCTGAAGTCCCGCGGATACACGACGACCGTGCTCGTCTCCCTTGCCCTCGGGATCGGCGCATCGACGCTCGTCTTCACGATCATCGATGCATCGGTATTCCGAGCGCTGCCGTACGCCAGACCGCATGAGCTCGTCGAGCTCATGGCCACCGACGGCGTGGAGTGCGATACGAGGTGCGCCGATCTCTTCACGCGCGAACAACTACGAGAGGTTCAGGAGCGCGTACGCTCCTTCAGTCAGATCGCCGCCTTCACGCAGGGCGAGCGACTGCTGACCGGTTCATCGTCCGCCTCCCACGTGGGCACCGCCGCAGTGGGTGGCCGGTTTTTCAGAATTCTCGGCGTCCCGGCGGTCAGGGGGCGTGTGCTCGACGAGCGCGACGCGACCCCCGGTTCCGCGCCGGCTGTCGTGCTGAGTCATGCCCTCTGGCGGCAGCGATTCGGTAGCGATGACCGCATCCTCGGCCGCACCATCGAGCTGGACGGCACCGCGTTCACGGTCGTCGGCATTATGCCGGCCGAATTCGATTACCCGGCCGGTACCGAACTGTGGACGAGTCTGACGTTCACATCAGCCGACGCGAACAGCGGGGCTCAGCGGTACTGGGCCATCGGTCGCCTGCGCCCAGGTGTCACGCTGGAAGGCGCGCGCGCCGAGCTGCGCGTGCTGATGCAGGAGCAACAGCTCCACGATCCAGTGGCGAACGGCGGCCACAGCGCGACGGCGTTCTCGTTCGAGGAGATGCAGCGCACCGTGTCGCGATCCACGCCGCTCCTGCTCGGCGGCGTGGCCGGCGCGATGCTCCTCATCGTCCTGGCCAATCTCCAGGCGCTCGCCGTCGTGCGCACGCTCCGGCGTAGCAGCGCGATGGCGGTTCGCGCGGCGCTCGGCGCGAGTCGGTGGCAGCTCGCGCGGCAGCTCCTGGTCGAGAGTCTCCTGCTCTCCATGCTTGGCGGCGCGCTCGGCCTGCTGCTCGCCAGCTGGGGGGCCGATGTGGCCTCCGCGCTCATGCAGCGGTGGTTCAATCTCTCGCTGGTGCTGCACGTGGATGCGCGTGTGTTCGGCATGACCTGCGCGCTCGTTGTCGCGGCCGCCGTCCTCATCGCCGCCGCGCCGATCCTGCAGATCTTCAGCGCGGACCTCCGGAACGCATTGCACGATGGCGGCATCACGGCGAGCGGGAGCCGACGTCAGCGGCGGCTGCGAGAGGCGGCCGTCGGCATCCAACTCGCGATGACGCTGACGCTGCTCGGCGCCGCCGGCACGTTGGTGAAGTCGTTCTTGTATCTACAGCACTTCGACGTCGGCTACGACGCGGATCATCTCCTCGTGGCCACGCTCGATTTTCAGGGGACGCGCTACGCGAACGCTGATCAGGCGCGTGTGCTGGGTCGGCGCCTCCTCGATCGTTTCAGCGCGCTTGCTGGTGGTCGCGATGTCGCTGTCTGGCGGACGCTCTCACCTGGTATGATGGTGCGTCCAGGCGAGGACTACGCGACGATCGAAGGACAGCCCGAGGGCTTTTCACGATACTGTCGAGGCGTCGCAACCTGCCGGATACCGGTGAGCACAGAGGATGTGAGCTCTGAGTTCTTCACTGTAGCCGGGATTCCGATCATTCGTGGTCGTGCGTTCACGACCGAAGACGGACCTGGTGCACCGCCGGTTGCCATCGTGACCGAAACGACAGCGCAACGATGGTGGCCCGGTGAAGACGCGATCGGCAAACGGTTCAAGATCGGCGGTGTTACGTCTCCCTATCCGTGGATGACGGTCATTGGTGTGACATCGAACGTTCGCGAAGTGAACGAATGGGGGCTGAGTGGCTCTGAGGTACGGTTCGGGCACGACTACTTCCCCGGATTCTTCCGCCCACTGGCGCAGACGAACCCCGTATCTCGCGGCCGTCCCGTCTGGACCTCGTCGCTCATACTCGGCATCCACACGTTGGGCGATCCGCAGGCCCTCGTCGCGAACGTCCGGCGCGAGCTCACTTCGCTCGCGCCCGATCTGCCGATCGGCACCGTGCAGAGTCTCCGGCAGCTGATGCTCGACGGTGGCACCAATGCGCAACTGCAACTCAATGCGCACATCATGATCGGGGTATCTGCCGTCGCCGTCATACTCGCGATCCTCGGCCTGTACGGTGTGGTGGCCGACGCTGTCCGCAGTCGCACGAAAGAGATCGCCATCCGCATGGCACTCGGCGCGCGCTCGGCACATGTACTGACGACGGTGACGCGGACCGGTATCGTCACTGGATGTGCCGGCATCCTCGCCGGATGCGTGTTGTCGCGCCTCTTCCGTGATCCCATCGCGCGAGCCTTCTTCGGCGCCACGGAACACTTCAAGCCCGGCTATCTCGTCGGTGTAAGCCCGGGCGATCCGCTCGCCATTGCCACCGCCGCGGTCGTGCTGCTCTGCGTGATCGCCGCCGCCAGCTACCTGACAGCCCGTCGGGCAACGCGCGTGGATCCAGCGGCGGTGCTCCGAGCGGAGTGAAAACGGCGAGAGAGCGGATTCCTCGCATTCGCTCGGAATGACACGCCTCCACGAGCCGCTTCTGACTCACTGACCTACTGACTCACTGACTCACTCCCTTCACCTTCTTCGCCACTCCCAGCGGCACCCGCGTCCCGTACGGCGTGACGCCCGCGAGGCGGGTGAAGTAGGCATACGCGGCCTTGGCAGCTTCACGAATTGCCGCGTCGCCATCGCCGCCACCGTAGTTGGTCATCACGGTGATGACGAAGGGGCGGCCGGGGAGCTCGACCAGCGCCCAGCTCGTCGCCACACCCACGAGGCTGCCGGGCTTCGACGCGACGGGGATGTTGTCGGGGATCACCGAGCGCACCGATTCGTCCTTCGGGAGCTCGAGGATCTTCGTCACGCGCGCGCACGTCGCCGCGGACAGCGGCAGCTGACACCGCGCGAGGCGCGCCATGATCGTCGCCGCCTCGGCGGGCGTCGAGATGTTTTCCTGCCCGCGCGCCGACGCTTCGGGCTGGATCATGCGTCGCTGCAACCTGGTCTGCGTGAGGCCGAGCGCGCGCAGCGTGTGGTTCACGGAGTCCATGCCGACGGCATCGATGAGCAGATTGGTCGCGCCGTTGTCGCTGAGCGTCACCATGAGGACGGCGAGGTCTTCGTTGGAGAGCGACGACGTGCCGTCGGAGAAGAACTGGATGACCCCACTCCCGCCCGTGCGCGTGTCGGCGGTGATGCGGTGCGACTGCGTGAGGAACGCGGGGCGCGCGTCCGCCTGGCGGTAGAGCTCGATCAGGATCGGGACCTTGATCGCGCTCCCCTGCGGGAAGACGAGGTTCTCGTTCACGCCGATGCGCGACGAGTCGGTGAGATCGATGATCTCGATCCCCATCACGCCGTCGAACGAGTCGGCGATCTGCGTGAGCTGATGGAGGAGCTTGTCGCGCAGGATCGCGCGGTGCGGCGCCTGCGCCTCGGCGGAGGAGGGGGCGAGGAGGAGCGCGATCGCGAGGAGGGCGGCGTGGCGGCGAGAGGGCATGGATGGGAAGGGAGGGCTGTGAGCTATGAGCTGTGAGCTGTGAGCTATGAGCTGTGAGCTTTGGGCTGTGGGCTTGGCTGTGAGCACGGAGATCCAAAACGCCTTTGGCTCAGAGCCCACAGCTCACGGCTCAAAGCTCACAGCTCACCACCGCTACTCTAGCACCTGCGCGCGCCGCGGAGCAATATATGTCTCGTCGTCTCCGCTCCCGTTGCCCTCACCGCTCGCCGCCTCCTTCCATGCCGATCCGTCGCCACGTCGCTGCGCTGCTGCTCGCGTCGCTCATCATGCTCGCGGGTGCGAGCGCTGCTCGTGCGCAGTCCGATTCCGTCGATCTCCTCATTCGCGGTGGGACCGTCGTCGATGGGACCGGCGCGCGGGCGCGCGCGGCGGACGTCGGCATTCGCGGTGACAAGATCGTCTTCGTCGGCAACGCCGCACGGTCGCGGATTCACGCCGCGCGCACGATCGACGCGAAGGGGCTCATCGTCGCACCGGGTTTCATCGATGCGCACACGCACACCGATGGCGACCTCACGAACATGCAGCGCCGCAGCAATCTCCCCTACCTGATGCAGGGCGTGACGACCGTCGTCACCGGGAACGACGGCTCGAGTCCGCTCGACATCGCGAAGGCGCTCGACACGTGGACACGCCAGGGGATCGGCACCAACGCGGCACTCTTCATCGGCGAAGGGTCGGTGCGCGGGAAGGTGATGGGGATGTCGGACGGGAAGCCGACGTCCGCGCAGCTCGACAGCATGCGCACGCTCGTCACGCACGGCATGGACGACGGCGCACTCGGGATGTCCACGGGCCTGTACTACGCGCCGGGGAGCTACGCGTCCACCGACGAAGTGATCGCGCTGGCGAAGGTGGCGGCCGAGCACGGCGGGATCTACGACACGCATCTGCGCGATGAGAGCTCGTACACCGTGGGGCTCATCGGTGCCGTGAACGAGGCGATCCGCATCGGGCGCGAGGCGCACATCCCGATCCATATCTCGCACATCAAGGCGCTCGGCACCGACGTCTGGGGCCAGAGCGACACGGTAATCGCGCTCATCGATCACGCGCGCGCCGAGGGCGTGCACGTGAGCGCGTGTCAGTATCCGTACACGGCGTCGGGGACGAGCGTGGGTGCCTCGCTCCTGCCGCGATGGGCGGAAGCGGATGGGCGCGACTCGCTGCTCGCGCGAATCGCCGACTCCGCGACGTACGCGCGGCTCGTGGCCGACATGCGCAACAACCTGCGGCGGCGCGGCGGCGCGGCCTCGCTGCTCATCACCGGTGGGCGCGACTCGACCATCCGTGGCAAGACGCTCGCGCAGGTGGCGCAGGCTCGGCACGCGTCGCCGATCGACGCCGCGCTCGAGATCATCGAGGCAGGCGACGCGGGCGTCGCATCGTTCAACATGAAGGAGTCGGACATCGACCACTTCATGGTGCAGCCGTGGGTGATGACGTGCTCTGATGGCTCCGCGGGCCACCCGCGCAAGTACGGGACGTTCCCGAAGAAGCTGCGCGAGTACGTGTATCGCCGGCACTTGCTCACGCTCCCGCAGATGGTGCACGTGAGCAGCGGCCTCACCGCGCAGACGCTCGGCCTCCAACACCGCGGCACCCTCGCGCCCGGGAACTACGCCGACGTCATCGTCTTCGATCCGAAGACGGTGTCCGATCGCTCGACCTACGAGAAGCCGACACTCCTCGCCGTCGGGATGCGGTACGTCCTCGTGAACGGAACGCTCGCCGTGGAGGGTGGGAAGTACACGGGAGCGTTGGCGGGGCGGGCGATCAGGCGGGAGTCGGTCAGTGAGTCAGCGGGTCAGTGAGTCAGGAACGGCTCGTCAGACTATCATCCCGAGCGACGCTTGTCATCCC